>JAWXUF010000031.1:0-14856 GCA_044432865.1 bacterium
GTCTTTCTATCTCTTCATCTGTAAATTTATTCATAATTATATTTCAGTACAACAAAAAAGGCACCTGAATAAGTGCCAGTTACTGTCAAGTTACTGTCCTTTCTTCAGGTACCATTATAGTTTTATTATAATATGACTAGTTTTTATCTATAGTAAAATATCTATAATTAGATTTTTAACAATTAAATGATAAATCCATTTATAAAAAGGGATTAATACTATGTTAAAATTAAAAGATTTAAAGAAAATCGATTTGTTTTATTTTTGATAATCATGACATGGTAAGACAACATTATTAAATATTATTTGGGGATTTGACCAATATGATAGTAACTGGGATAGTTGCAGAAACAAAACTTCACGAATTATTTTTTAATTATCAATATAGAACATGTTTATATGTCTAGTGTTAGTTCAAATGAAAGAACTTTAAAATCCATTTAAGTATATTAGAGTTTTTTTCATTTGACATTAGAATTGTATCTATGTTAATATTGGTGTAACAAGTATTGTTACACCGAAGGAGTGGTTATGTGAAAATATCAACACAGTATTCAATGGCAGTTCATATATTGGTTGCTATAGAAAAGTTTAAAACATACAAAGTTACATCGGAGTTTTTGGCTAAAAGTATTAATTCCAATCCAGTAGTTATTAGAAGAATAATGAGTATATTAAAAGATAATAATTTAATAGATGTGAAGTTTGGTACAGGGGGAGCTTGTTTAAAATCTGAACCGAGAAATATTTCACTGTATGATGTTTATAAAATTATTACTAAAAATGAAGATGTATTTGATTTTCATAAAAATCCAAATCTTATGTGTCCTGTTGGAAAGAATATACATAAATTGAATAATCATCTACTTGCTGCTCAGAAGGAAATGGAAAATAGTTTAAAAGTAGTTACTTTACAAAATGTAATTGATGAGATGGGTGATAATAATGAATAAATATTTACAATTATTAAGAGAAATAAAAAGTGTTTCTATGGCAACAGTAGATGAATATAATTATCCTCAAGTTCGAATAATAGATGTTATGCTAGTAAAGAATGATGAACTATATTTTTGTACAGCAAGAGGAAAAGATTTTCACAAGCAATTAATATCTACTAAAAAAATAAGTATTGTTGGGTTATCAAAAAAATATGAAATGGTTAAATTAACTGGAGATGTAATTCATTTAATGGATGATGAAAATATAATAGATGAAATATTTGATAATAATCCTATGATGAATGAGTTATATAAAGAAGATTCTAGATATATTTTAGAAGGTTTTTGTGTAAAAGATGCTTTAATTGAGTTTTTTGATTTAAGTAGTCTTCCTATTGATAGAAAAACTACTACTATAGGTAATTTTAAGATTAAATCAAAAATATATAAGATAACTAAAAATTGCATTCAATGTGGAAAGTGTTATTCTATTTGTCCTCAAAATTGTATTAGTGATGAACTGGAAATAAATCAATCTAGATGTTTGAGATGTGGTTATTGCTTTGAAAATTGTCCAGTTGAAGCGATAGGATGTGTTGAAAATGATTGATCTATTTATTGAGGAATTTTCTTTCTTTTTTGAGTTAACAATCGAACATTTAAGCATTTGTATGACTGCAATATTGTTTGCTACTCTTATTGGAGGATTACTTGGGATAATTCTTCATGAATTTAAAAGATTTTCTAATATTATATTAGGTATCATAAGTATACTTTATACAATTCCAGCAATTTCTTTATTGGGATTTTTAATACCATTTAGTGGAATTGGAAATACAACTGCTATTATAGCGTTAAGTATTTATGCATTGCTTCCTATGGTAAGAAATACATTTGTTGGGTTGAATTCAGTTGATTACAACTTAGTCGAAGCTGGTAACGCAATGGGAAGTACAAAAATGCAATTACTTTATAAAATAAAAATTCCGTTAGCACTTCCTGTAATATTTTCAGGATTTAAAAATATGGTAGTAATGACTATAGCTTTAGGTGGTATAGCATCATTTATAGGAGCTGGTGGATTAGGTGTTGCTATTTATAGAGGGATTACAACTAATAATAGTAACATGACAATAATAGGAAGTGTACTTATTGCTTTTTTAGCTTTATTTTTTGATTTGATTTTATCTATGATAAGTAAGATTAAATTTAGGAAAATAAATAAAAAATTATTAATTTCAATTACTACATTGATTTTATTGGTTAGCTGTATTCCACTTATTTCATTAAAAACTTATGATATTAATATTGCTTCAAAACCTATGACAGAACAATATATATTAACTGAAATGCTTAAGTTAGTAATTGAAGAGGAAACAGATTTAAAAGTCAAATTAACACAAGGAGTTGGTGGTGGGACTTCTAATATTCATCCAGCGATGCTAAGTGGAGATTTTGATATTTATCCAGAGTATACAGGAACTGCTTGGAATGCTGTTTTAAATGAAGAATCATTTTATACAGAAGAATTGTTTAATGATTTGTCAAATCAATATAAAGAAAATTTCAACTTTGAATTTATTGGTATGTATGGATTTAATAATACTTATGGAATAGCAGTTAGAAAAGAAGTTGCAGAATTATATAGTTTGAAAACATATTCTGATTTAGCTTATGTGAGTAATAATTTGATATTTGGTGCAGAGTATGATTTTTTTGGAAGATTAGATGGATATGAAGAGTTATGTAATTCTTATAATATGAATTTTAAGTCTACTAAAGATATGGATATAGGACTAAAATATCAAGCAATAAACAATAAAGATATTGATGTAATGAATATTTTTACAACTGATGGATTACTTAGTGTTAGTGATATTATTGTATTAGAAGATGACTTGAATTTGTATCCATCATATAAATGTATAAATATAATAAATTCCAACACATTATTAAAATATCCACAATTAAGTATTGTATTAAATAAATTTGAAAATTTAATAAGTGATGAGGATATTTCAAATTTAAACTATAAAGTAGAATATTTAAATGAATTACCAGCTAGTGTAGCGTATAACTTTTTAGTTGAAAGAGGTGTTATTCATGGATAATTTTATAGAGTATATTAATGTATCAAAATCATATAAAGGTAATAATGTTATAGAGAACTTTAATTTGAAAATAAAAGAGAATGAATTCTTAACTATATTAGGTACATCTGGTAGTGGTAAGACCACTATACTAAAAATGATTAATGCCTTAATAGAGCCAAATAATGGTTCTATTAAAATAAATAATGAAGAGATTGTAAACAAAGATATAATCAATTTACGTCGAAGTATAGGCTACGCTATTCAAGGTAGTGTATTATTTCCCCATTTGAATATTTATGATAATATTAGTTATGTATTAAATCTATTAAAATTAGATGAAAATATTATAAGAAACAGAGTGATTGAACTACTAAAATTAGTAGGTTTAGATGAATCATTTATTAGTAGATATCCAAGTGAATTATCAGGAGGACAACAACAAAGAATTAGTGTAGCAAGATCATTAGCCGCTAATCCTAAAATAATTTTAATGGATGAGCCTTTTGGTGCTGTTGATGGTATAACTAGAATTCATTTGCAAATGATGATAAAGGAAATTCATAAAAAAACTAATGTTACTATTCTGTTTGTAACACATGACATTAATGAAGCATTTACCCTTGGGACTAAAGTTCTTATAATGGATAAAGGTAAAATAGAACAGTATGATACACCAGAACAAATTAAATTAAATCCTAAAACAAACTTCGTAAAATTATTGATAGGAGAATGAAAATATGGAACTAAAAGAAACTGTATTAAATAGAAGAAGTATAAGAGAATATGATACTAAAGATATTAGTGAAAATATTTTAATTGAAATTATGGATGCAGTAAGATTTTATCCATCATGGAAAAATTCTCAAACATCAAGATTTTATTTTATTAAAAATCAAGAACTAAAAGAAAAACTTGCTAATGAAGCAACTATTAATAAAGAAGGTAAAAATGCTATAATGTTAAGAGAGTGTAATACATTATTAGTAATGACAATAAAAACAGGTTTATCAGGTACTCATAGTGAAACTATAGATCAAACAACTACCTTAAGAGAATGGGAAATGTTTGATTCGGGTATAGCATCACAAACATTCAGTTTAGTTGCTTTTGAAAAAGGAATTGGATCGGTTATTTTAGGAATATTTAAAAATGAAATAGTAAAAGAATTATGTAATATACCTAAGGATGAAGTAGTTAGTGTATTAATACCTTTAGGGTATATTAAAGATAAAGAGTATAAAGCACCTCGAAGAAAAGAATTAGATGAATTAATAAAAATAATAAAATAATTATAAAAATACTATTAAATTAAGTAAAAGTATTAGTACTTGTAATAATATAAGTGAGCAATAATGTTCATATTAATTATAAGATATTAATACTTTTTTATTTCATTATAATTAATTAACGTAATAATAATTGTAATGTTTTCATACATTATTGAAGTGTTTAAGAAAATAATACTTTTACACTAAGCATCACTGTCTATTATATTATTTTCTAAAAAGAATAATTAAAATTCAAATGTAGTTTAGGTTTTATCATTTTCGTGTTATTATAGATGTTAATGGAATAATTTTTTATCAATACTTAATTAAGAATGGAGGATACTCATGAACAGTGCATACACAAATAAAGTAACATTTAAATCATTATTAAAATTTGCTTTACCAAATATAATTATGATGGTATTTTTATCATTATACGTAATAATTGATGGTATTTTTATATCAAGTAAAGTAAATGAAGATGCACTTGGTGGGGTTAATATTGCGTATCCTATAGTTTCTTTAATGTTTGGTATATCAATAATGATAGCATCCGGTGGTGGTGCTTTAATAAGTAAAAAACTTGGTGAAGGTAAAGATGAAGAAGCTAGAAAGAATTTTTCAACATTAGTACTATTAGAAGTAATAGTTGGTGGGCTATTTTTTATAACTGGTTTACTTTTTGCTGATGATATTGTTAGGATACTTGGTGGATCAATGGCATCTGAAGTGCAACTTTCATATGCCGCTAAATATTTGAAAGTTGTATTAATGTTTGCTCCTGCTTTATTTTTACAATGTGCTTTTCAAACATTCTTTTTAACAGTTGGAAAGCCTGTTATAGGTATGGGGGCAGTAATTTGTGCAGGTATTGCAAATATAGTATTAGATTTTGTTTTCATAGTAGTACTAGGAATGGGAATAGAAGGAGCTGCTTTAGCAACTTCATTAGGACAATGTATACCTGCTGTAACTGGAGTAATCTATTTCTTTGTAGTAAGAACTGGTAGAATATATTTTGTTGCTCCAAAGTTTGATTTCAAAATGATTGGTAAAAGTTGTACAAATGGTAGTAGTGAAATGATGAGTAATTTAAGTAATGCTGTAACAACTTTTATATTTAATATAGTATTTTTAAGGATCTATGGAGATTTCGGTACTTCAGCAATAACAATTGTATTGTATTTTCAATTTATAATTATTGCTATATTCTTTGGTTATACTAATGGAGTTTCACCAATTATAAGTTATAAATATGGAGAAAAGAAAACTAGTGATATAAAAGAAATTCTAAAAAAGAGTTTACAAATTATTAGTGTTTTATCAGTTGTAATGTTTATAGTTTCATTGTTGATTGGTAAGTTTGTAATAAGTGCATTTACAAATGTTGGGACGGAAGTGTTTGACATTGCTTATGATGGATTGTTTTACTTCGTACCAGCATTCTTGTTCTCAGGATTTACTATATTAATTACTGGATTCTTCACATCATTAAACAATGGATTAATATCTGGTGTTATTTCTACTTTAAGAAGTTTAGTATTCTTATCATTATCAATTATAATATGTTCATCATTATTTGGTGGAGCAGGAGCATTTGGTAGTGTAGCTGTTGCTGAATTTTTAGGTCTATGTGTAGCTGTTATATTCTTAATTAAAAATAAGAAAAAGTACGGATATTAATTTAAAGGTAGGATGATAAAATGAAAAAGAAATTTTTATTTACTTTTATATTTTTATGTTTTATTTTAACAGGATGTAGAAACCCTTTTTATGATTATCCAGATAATTATTCTAATGTTTTATGGACATCAACTGATGAATCAGAATTAGATTTAAAAATATATGTACTAGATAGAGATAATACTAATTGTTCATATGCAGTTCTTACTTATAATGATGTTGTATATGAGATGACTGGCTATATGGACCATTACTTATATTTAGAAGAATTTGATGAATATGGATTTTCAAAAGTACAAAATAGTGATTCTATTAATACACACTTTTCTAGAATTGTAAACGGATTATATGAAACAACTGTGGTAGGAGGAGAACTTCTTAACGGTGAACTCATTGGAAAGAAAATAGTATTAGAAAAAAATGACTTAAAAAATAGTGATATAAATCCATATATTTTTACACAGGTTTCTTATTTCTCGGATACACTAAATTTCTTTTCTACAAATGTTTATGATTTTCAGCGTTGTGTAACAACTGGTGAAATATTAATTGATAGAACTTTCTATGATACTAATTTGATTTTCTATAGAGATAATAGTTTTATTGTGTGTGAAAAGAATAATAATCGTAATATTTATTTTAAAGGTACTGCTGAATATAGTAATGATGTTGTCACTTTAAACATAAATGAAAATAATATTAATGATACAAAGATAATAGAATTGGAAGTTTTATTCACAAAAGAATATGGATATTTACAAGAATGTAAGATTAACGGAATTTATGGATTCGAAGATTTAAATAAAAAAGACATTACACAAATAGATGTACACTGGTATTCAAATGAAATTGATTATGAACTATATACTATTTCTAATACTAGTGATATTAGTAATATTTCTACGATTTTATTTAGTGAAAAATTTACTTTCTATCAAAGAAATGCATTTACTGAATATAAAACAAAATTAATAATTAAAACTGATAATAAAGAATATAAACTTACATTAAATGAACTAACAAATAGAAATCATGTTTATGTATACTCATCTAATGATTTATATAATTATATTTTATCGTATATTTCAAACAATTAAAGACTAGTGAAAACTAGTTTTTTTTATAAAAATACTAATTTAATCAAGATAAATAAATACTAAAGAGAAATATTTTGAAAAATAAAAAAATGTTGTATTTATACCATTTTTTAGTGTATAATCAATATTGGAATGGGTGATATGTTTGGACAATAAATTATTAGAAGAGTTAGAGTTATTAAAAAGAGAAAATGAACAATTAAAAAATATTTTAAAAGAAAATAATATTGTTTATAATTTAGTAAAAGAAGAAAAAGAAGAAAAAGAAGAGATTGCGATTGAATTGGTACCTGAAGTTAAAGATAACAAAAGCGCTGATGATAAAGTCAGCTTATACTTAGATTATTTTAAAGGTAGAAATGATGTATTTGCTACATCATACACATCAAGTAATGGTACAGTTGGTTTGTCTACTTTTTGTGCAAATAGATTTTCACGTATTTGCGATTTAAAAGCACATCCTAGATGTAGAAATTGTTTAGCTAAATCATATAGAGGATTAAATAAAAAAGATATTATATCGCATTTTAAAGGTGATATGACATATGCAATTTATCCTATTAATAGAAATGATGAATCTAATTTTTTTAATGTTGAGTTTTTAGATAAATATTATATTGAGTCTTTTGTTGATATATGTAGTAAAAATAATTTTGATACACTAATTACAACAACACCAACTAATACATTTTTAGTATGGGGATTTTTCCTAGTTCCTACAAAAAGTATCGAAGTAAGAAGAATAGTTGATGAGTTACTAAAATTATTAATTAAAGAAACTAAATATAAGGACTTAAGTATTTTCGATAGAATTTCACCTAATCAAAATTATCAACCTAAAGATAGTTTAGGAGTAGCAACTATTCTCCCTATCTCTGGTAAATATTTAAAAGAAGATAAAACTTATTTTGTTGATAAAGAATTAAATAAAATTGATAATCCATCTAATCATTTAGTTAATATTAAAAAGATAATTAAAGATGATATTGATATCTTTTTATCAGACAAAAAGAATTCAAATACATTGTTAAATCATTCTTTAATTGAATTAGTTAACGATAAAAGTGAACTATCAATAGATTATGGTAGTGATATAATATTTAGAAAAAAAGAATTATCCGCTGATCTATTAATAAAACTTTGTATTTTAGCTACGACACCTAATAGAGAGTTTATTGAAAAACAAAAAAAGAAATTAAGTGTTTATAATACTAATAGAAATATTTTCTTATTTAAAGAAGACGATGAATACTTATATATTCCAAGAGGTTGTTATAAAGAAGTATTTAGTATTTTAAAGAAAAATAATATAATTCATACATTAATTGACACAAGAATAATTGGTACTCCTATTATGTTTTCAATGTATACTCAGTTATATGAATCTCAAGTTAAAGCTTTAGATGAATTAGTTAAATATGATAATGGTTTATTAGTAGCACCCCCAGCATTTGGTAAAACAGTCTTAGCAATTGGATTAATTGAAAGAATAGGAATATCTACAGCTATTATAGTCGATAAAACTTCTTTAATAGAGCAATGGAAAAGTAGGATAACAGAGCACTCTTCTATTTTGACAGTTGGTGAGTATCATGGTAAAAAGAAATCATTAACAGGAATTGTAGATGTTTTATCTTTCCAATCTTTAAAAGAAAATACTCATTTATTAGAACAGTATGGAATGATTATTTGTGATGAGGTACATCATGTTGCTGCTAAGACATTGCAACATGTTATTAGAAGTGTAAAATGTAAATACATTTATGGTTTAACTGCTACACCTAAAAGATCTGATGGAAATGAAAATGTTATTTATTTAACAATTGGTGATATTAGATATGAAGATGATACTAAAGAGAATCATTCTTTTACTAAAACTTTAATTACTAGATTAACTCCTTTTACATGTCAAACGAAAATTGATTATGCTTCACAAATGAATTTGCTATTTAATAATGAACAAAGAAATAGTCAAATTTTAAGTGATGTTGAAAAAGAGTTTTTAAATAACAAAAAGGTTTTAATATTAACTGATAGATTAGAACATACTGATTTTTTTTATGAAAAATTAAAACATTTAACAAAAAATATAGTAATAGCAACAGGTAAACTTTCTAAAAAAGAGAAAGAACAATTTTTAGAAGATTTATCGAATTACAATAATGAACCTTTTATTTTAATAGCAACAGGTAAATTTATTGGTGAGGGATTTGATGAGAAAAGATTAGATACTTTATTCATTACAATGCCATTTAAATGGAGTGGTACATTAAGTCAATATGTTGGTAGATTACATCGTACTGATGGTACAAAAGAAGCAGTAGTTGTATATGATTACGTAGATTTTAGAGTTCCAACATTACTTACTATGTATGCTAAGAGATTAGAAGGATATAAAATGATGGATTATACTATAGAAAATGAAAATGATATTGCAAATTTATTCAATATTTAATGCTAGTTTTACCATTATTTGATAAAGTATTTAAATTGACTTTAATTGTTTTAAATGATAGAATAAAGTAAGTTTTCGCTTACTGATTGGAGTTGGAATTTGATGGAAGAAAATAAACAAAATATTGAAGATAAACAAAGTAAATATATGGTAGTAAGAATATTACTTATTATAGTTGGTGTACTTAGTTTAATATTAGGTACTATAGGTATCTTTTTACCTGTTTTACCAACAACACCATTGTATTTATTAACATCATATTGTTTTATGAGAGGATCAAAAAGATTTAATGATTGGTTCACTTCCACAAAACTCTATAAAAAATATGTATCAGGATTTGTTGAGTACAAAGCAATGAGCATCTTTGGAGTATCTGTTATGTTAATATTTGTATCAAGTATGTTAATATTAGCTATGTGTATGGTACCAAATGTGCTACCTATGGCAATAGTGTTAAATTTATTAATAGTAGTAAAGTATGGTTATTTTATTACTAAAGTAAGAGTAGTCTCAAAAGAAGAACTTTTAGAAATAAAAGCTAAGAAAGAAGTAGTTGTATGATAGATAAAAAAATTATTAAATTAGTAGGAAATAAGAAAAAAGATGTAGTTAAAATTACATTATTAAATATAATAACTTTATTATTAAATGTAGCATTTAGTGCTTGTGTATGTTACACAATTTATTTGATAATGAATGATTCTCAATTAATTAGTTTACCTATATTATTTTTCGTTATAATTTTAAGATTTGTTTTATTTAATGTAATTGGTAAAACAAAAGCTAAACTAGGTGAAGAAATTAAAACAGATTTAAGAGAAAGATTATTAAGTAAAAGTTTATCATTAGGGGTATCAAGAGCTAAATATGCTTCAAATGCTACAATGACACAACTTACAGTTGAAGGAATTGAACAATTAGATTTATATTTTACTACGTTTATTCCTAACTTTATTTATGGATTATTAGCTCCATTAATTCTATTTGTAATTTGTTTATTTATAGAAGTTAAAACAGCAGTAGTATTAATCATTGCCTTACCTTTAATTCCTGTTACTATTGTTGGAGTAAGTAAATATGCTAAAAGAGTATTTGCTAAATATTGGGGTAAATATACTTCAATGGGAGATACATTCTTAGATAGTTTAGAAGGAATGAAAGAACTAAAAATATTTAATTTTGATGAAAGAAAACAAAAAGAAATAAATGACTCATCAGAAGAGTTTAGAAAAATAACGATGAAAGTTTTAGTTATGCAATTAGCTAGTTTAACAATCATGGATTTAGTTGCATATGGTGGTGCTGCAATAGCTATAATATTCACACTTACATCTGGTAATGCAAACACTATAAATGCTTTAGTTGCACTATTTCTTGTTTTAATATGTGCAGATTTCTTTTTACCGATGAGAGCATTAGGGAGTGCATTTCATATCGCTATGAATGGTGCTACAGCAGGTAATAAAATTATTGATTTTTTAAATGTTGAAGAAGTATCATGGGGAGAAGAAAAAGTTAATTCGATAGAAGAAATTGAATTAAGAAATTTAACTTTCAGTTATGACAAAGATGTAGTATTAAATGACGTTAGTATTAAATTTACAAAAGGTTTAAATGGATTAGTAGGTTACTCGGGAAGTGGTAAATCAACAATAGCTTCTTTATTAATTGGTAAATTAAATAGTAATAATGTATTTGTTAATAACAAAGAATTGATTACATACAACAAAGCTAGCTTTTATAATAAAATTTGTAGTGTTACTGTGGAGTCATATCTATTTAATAAATCAATCAGACAAAACTTCTTATATGTAAATAAGGAAATAACTGATGAAGAAATTTTAAAATATTTAGATATAGTAAATATGAAAGATTATATTTTATCACTAGGTGGATTAGATTATGTTTTACTAGAAAATAGTGAAAATATTTCTGGTGGTCAAAAACAAAGAATTGTACTAGCATGTAATTTATCTATTAAAAAAGATTTATATATTTTTGATGAAGCTACTAGTAATATTGATGTAGAGAGTGAAAAAATTATTAATGATGTAATAAAAGAATTATCAAATGAATCAATTGTAATAGTAATATCTCATAGATTACAAAATGTTGTAAATGCAAAAGTAATAAATTATTTAGAAAATGGTGTTGTATTAGAAAGTGATACACATGAAACTTTAATGAGTAATAAAAATAATTACTTTAATTTATTTGATCATCAATGTTCTTTAGAAAATAAATATAAAGGAGAAACTGTATGAGAAAATTAAGTAAAGTATTATATATGCTAATTTCTTTAGTAGGATCTTTTATAGGAATAGTTATACTAGCAGTAATAAATGGTACTATGGGTCATCTATGTGCTATTGCAATTACAGTATTAGGTAGTATTGGTGTTGCGAATATGATAGGTTTATCTGCAGTGCCAATTAGTTATTCATTAATATTTATCTTACTTGTATCTTTTGGAGTATTAAGAGGAGCATTAAGATATTTTGAACAATATTCAAATCACTACATTGCTTTTAGATTACTTGCAATAATAAGAGATAAGATTTTTAAAATATTAAGAAAATTATGTCCAGCGAAATTAGAAAATAAACAAAAAGGTGATATTATCTCAATGATTAGTGCTGATATAGAAACGTTAGAAGTATTCTATGCTCATACATTATCTCCAATTTGTATTGCTGTTTTAGTATCAATAATAATGACTGTATTCATTGGATATATAAATATTTATTTAGGTATATTCGCATTAGTTTCATATATTGTAGTTGGTGTATTAATTCCTAAATTCACTTCTAAGAAAACAACTAAATTAGGTGTTGAATATAAAAATATTTCTGCTAAATTTAGTGGAGAATACTTAGATGTAATTAAAGGTAGCAATGAAATAGTATTATATAACATTGAAGATGAAGTAACTAAAGATATCAATAACAATTCAAATCAATTAAATGTATTATCTAAAGATTTAAAATATAAAATGTTTAAATCTGCTTCATTTATTAATTTAATTGTTGGGGGATTAGTAATTGGAATGTTAGTAATAAGTTTTTATTTAAAACAAAACGCATTAATCTCGGATGCAGATATGATTATCGCAATTGTATCACTTATGTCATCTTTTGGTGCTGTAATAGCTGTTGCATTACTTCCAAATGATCTAACACAAACATTTGCATCAGCAAATAGAATTATGGATTTAATGGAAGAATTACCTGAGGTTGAAGATGTAGTAAATGCAAATGATATTGAGTTTAATAATTTAAAAGTAAAAAACTTAAACTTCGGATACAATGATAGTCATCAAGTAGTAAATAATCTTTCTTTAGAAGTTAATAAAGGAGAGATTGTTGGTATAATTGGTAAAAGTGGTTGTGGTAAATCAACTTTACTAAAATTATTATTAAGATTTTGGAAAACAAATGGTTCAATATTTATTAACGATATTGAAATCAATGATATTAATACAAACTCTTTAAAAAGTAATATTGTAATGGTTAGTCAATCAACATATTTATTTGATAAGTCAATTAAAGAAAATTTACTAATTGCTAAACCTGATGCTACAGAAGAAGAGTTAATTGAAGCTTGTAAATGTGCTGCAATATTTGATGTTGTAGATAAGTTGGAAAATAAATTTGATACAGTAATAAGCCATAAACATAATTTCTCACAAGGTGAAAGACAACGTTTAGGACTTGCAAGAGCATTTTTATCAGATGCAAATTTAATATTACTTGATGAAGTTACAAGTAATGTTGATTGCATTAATGAGGGAATCATTCTTAATTCGATTAAAGAAAATAAATATAATAAAACAATGTTAATTGTATCTCATAAAGAGAGTACAATAAATGTTTGTAGTCGTTATATAAAGTTGTAGGAGTAAACTATGGAACCAGGATATATAGGTGCAATTGTTGGGGGATGTATTAGTCTTATTGGACTTTTACTTATTATTATAAAGTATAATAGGAGAAATAAATGAGAATTTTAGGTATAGTATTTGCTTATTTAGCACTTTTCTTATTAATAGTTTTATGTATTAAACCTTTTATTAAAAAAAGTCAAAATGAAAAATTTAAAAAAATAACAATATTTTTAACTAAAAAACATGTATTGATATCGCTATTGTTTTTAATAACGTTTGTATTACATGTTGTATTATCAACTAATGGTGATTTCAGTTTATATACTGCGAAATTTTCAATGGTATTTTTAATTTTATCAATTGTATCTGCAGTTTGTATAAAATTAAAACCAAAAGTATTTTTAAAATTACATTATATATTTGCATTTTTATGTTTAATAATGGCTGTTTTACATATTATTGAGGTAAACATTCTTTAATAATATGTCGAATTATATTGATTTTTAACTGTAAAAATGGTAATTTAGTAAGTATGAATGTGAACATTCACAGAGGTATATATGGAAAATAATATAAAAACAAGCGAAAAAGCAAGTGTAGATAATAAGTCACTAAATTTTATTTATGGAAATTTTTTAACAAGAACACTTGTAACTGCATTTATGAAGAGATGGATTTTGAAAATTTTCACTAGATATTATGATAGTAGAATGAGTAAAATGCATATTAGAAAATTTGCTAAAAAAAGAGGAATCGAAAGAACAAGAAAATATAAATCATTTAATGACTTCTTCACAAGAGGAGAAGATTTCGTTGAGTTCCAACAAGATAAAAATGTATTATGTTCACCAGTTGAGGCATCTTTAACAATATTCGATGAAGATGAAAAATTCTTTGAGATAAAAGGTGAAAAACATAATGTAACATCTTTATTAGGTGGAGATAATCTTGGGTTTGAAAATCCTGTTTTTTGTATGTTTCATTTAAGTACATCTCATTGTCATAGAGCTTATGCTTTTGATGATGGTAAGATTATTTTAGATAAAGAGATTAGAGGGGAATATAATCCAACTAATCCTGCTGTAGATTTAAAAGGTAAAAATCCTTTATGTACAAATTTTAGAGTTGTTCATTTATTCGAAAGTGAAAATTTTGGAAAAGTAGCTGTAGTGCAAATTGGTTCAATGGCGATAAGTAGTGTTGTTAGATACATTAAAACTGAAGAACAAGTTTCTAGAGGAAGTATGTATGGAGCGTTTAAACTAGGTGGATCTGCTATAGTTTTATTATTAGAACGTGATAAAGTTGATCTAACTGATGCAACATTAAATGAAGTTATTAATATACAAATTGGACAAAGTTTAAATATTAAAAGTAAAAAACAGACTGATACAGAACTAGTATCGTAAGTTGTTAAAAAATGCTTTTTGTGTAATAGT
>JAWXUF010000032.1:0-14700 GCA_044432865.1 bacterium
GCTTCCTCCTAATAAGCCTAATAAATAATAGAACATATTATTATTTTAACATAACGGAAGTTAGTATTGCACAACTATAATTAATTTTTAAAAAACGGAATTTAGTTTTTCATTCAAGGTATTTATTTTTATTTCCAAATCTAGTGGTAATACTAATTGTTTTATGGTACAATAACTACTGTCGAACGTAGTATTAATATTTGTGTTTTCCATACTTATATTATACTAAAAAAAGAGATGTCTTTCCAGATTGGATTGACATCTCTTTTTTTGTTTATGAGACTTTTATTTCTTTACAGCCTCTTTTTTATTTATTTACTGCATAATATAAATGTCTTTCATTATTTAAATAATACATATAATAAGTAATGAAAGTATCATTTGATAACACAAGGTCATTACATGATGTTGCAATTCCATCTTTATCTAAATTATAAGAAAGTCCTGCTTCTTTTGAATAAGCTCTAGATATTAAGTCTGTACAATAAAAAGAATCTTTTCTATTAAACACAAAAGACATATTGTAATACTTCCCTACAGATTCTCTTGAAAATGTCATTGCTTTTTCAACATCTTCATCACTAGCTCTTACTCTTAAACCCAGTACATCTCTTTCACTATAATCGTAAAATATATCATTAATATCGTAATCTACAATATTATATTCTGGATTAGTACTTACACCAAAAGCTTCAATCACTGAATCCCCATCAATTATACCAGAATGACCACCAAAGAAAAAGGAAATGAATTCTCCGGAAAATTGAACTAAATCAATCTCAGATTCTCTATAAATAAATATGTCACCTTCTGTTGTTGTTTCAGGGTACCCATTATTTCTATATGTTATTGATGGAGTTCGCAATTCTTCTTCAATTGCAACTTCATAAAAAAAGAAATCTCCTACTTGATGTGAATACTCACTTTTTTCAATAAACGACTTTATTTGTAAATCAACTAATACATTTTCACCAATTGCATCAATTGTTAATATTGCTAGGAATGAGATAAATGTTAGGAAAACTATTAATAATACTTTTAAAATTTTATACATTTAATCACCTCTTATCAAATTATAACAATATTATAAAGAAAAATAAAGTATTTCCGAAGAAATACTTTATTATATTATTTATAGAAATCAAATACTTTTTTATCTTTAACTATTACAATAGAATGATAAGAGAATTGTTTTTCAACAATAGGATCCGTAACATAAATACCATTATGTCCACTTAACCCTGCAGTTTCTAATCTAAGTCTACATTCATCAACAATCTTATTTGAATTTTCATAGTCCATAAAATGTTTACGTTTTATTTTATCAAATAATACAGCAAATGAATCCACTGACTTATCTAAATTACAATGCTTAACATTTGCTAATATAACATTTTGAGATTCAATTATGTTTTTAATAACATGGTCAAATGTTTTATCTTGCTCAGCAAAACCTCTACTAAATAAAATTAAATCAAATTTATTTAAAAAGACTTTAGGCATTGCACAAAAATTCATTCTGTACACTTCATTAAATTTAACATTATTCGATAATGATACTTTACCAAAGTAACCCATTTTTGAAGTGGTAATTAAAGAAACTTCAACATTTCTATTTAGTTTTGTTGCAACATTATTTAATGCAATTAAATCTAAATTTACTAATGATTCAACTAATAAAATGTTTTTTAAATCTTTATTTGCATTCAAAATATTAGTAAATAATATTTCAGAATCTTTTATTGCTTTAAAATAGAATTTTCTTAAGTATTCTAAAGAACCTTTTTCACTTTCTAATTTTATTTTACCATCATTATAAATATCTAATTTATATTTTTTATTTACAATTTCATTTAAAATAGATTTATATTCTGATTCAATATTAAATGTTTTATTTTCTTTGCTAATATTATATTTATCAAGATTTTTTAATATATTATTTAATTCTCTTTTTGTAATATCAATCTTAAGAATTTTCTTTAGAATATCAGCTTGTTCTGGAGTAAATACTGTAGCTTCATAAGAAGAATCGTTATATTTAAGTTTAAAGTCATTATTATCAAGTATTTCAACACTTAAATACTTATTATCACTTGATAAAACAATACCCTTATCTAAAGAAACCATTGATTTAGAAATGAAATGTTTTAAGTAATCATAGTATACACTTTCCTTAACAACATTTGTATCAACATAATCATTAATATTTGTTGAAGATAATCTAAATAAATTCTCTTCTAATTCATAAACATAAGTTAAATTTTGTTCTTTTAAGAAAGTAACTTCCGTTTCTGAGAACATACTGTATATAGAAGAAAATAAAGAAATACTTGATTTGCTAACTAAAGACATTTTAGAAGGATTAGAATTTAGTGTAAATTTATCTTCACTAACTTCTAAATATTTAGAATAGCATAAACCATATCCTTTTTCTAACTCTTGCTCTTTATTTAACAAACCATGTATTTCTTTCATTTTACCATTTATTAATTCACTTTTACATAATAAGTGACCATTAGTAATGCGTATATCAGAAGTTTTAATAATAAAATCATCTTCAACTTTTGAAACCATCAAAGGTGATGGATTAAGTAAAAAGAATTCTTCTGTTCCTCTTAACAATTGGTAAGGGGAAAAGTATAATTGTTTTAACTCAGTTGTTTTATCAATGAATTTATTTATTATTAAAATTTTACGAACTTCTGATTTATGAAATTTTTTAGCTTCTCGTAAATTGCGAGTTAAAAAATATCCTTCATTTTGTCCTAAAAAGTAAGATACACCTTCTTTTATAACTTGAACAAATGAATCTGTAAATAAACCTTTAAATTGTCTTTCTAAAATATCTACTGTTCCTTTTTTAGGATGTTCATAGAAACAACCATATATTACTTCATAATCTATATCTACATTTAAGTAATCTAAAACAATATCAACAAGATCCTCAGATAATGGAAAAGCATATGCAATTTTCTCAGTAAGATTAATTTTTGCTTTTTCTTTATAAAAATCTATATCTAAATATTTCTTTGTTCCATTATCATCAAAAACAACGTAACATTGTCCACCTAGATTTCTAGATATTTCACTTTCATCATAATCACCCTTAAACAAGTAATCAATTTCACTACCTAATTCAATTAAACCATCGTCTTCATCTTCAATCAGACCATATAAAACTTTCTTGCCTTTTTCATCGACATCAAATAAAAATTTATTTATCATAAATTTACCCCGCTCTTCACTTTTCTAAGAAATTAAATTGTATTGCTCTTTGGCATAATACTTTCATCTAAACCAAATCTTGAATTGATTTTTTCGTATTGTACATAGATATCATCAAAATCACTACATTTGAATTGTTTTCTAACTTTTTCAACTTCCCATGATTTTGCACTATAAGGGATTAATCCCATTTTCATTCCACCACAGAAATGTCTAACTACTGTGTTGTTACGAACCTTAGCTTGTTCATTAAATACACCATCCATATATAATACAGAAATAGTTAATTTATTTAATGCATCTTGATCAGGTTTGTTTAATTTTTGAGATGAAATTAATTGTCTACATCTTCTAAATAAACCAGATTGTTTGATTAATTTCATATTTAAGAATAATACACCCGAGTTAAATAATGTTTTTTTACCATTTTCTCTAGCTGCTGCTAATTCATAATCTTCAATATTTAAATAATCGATTTGTTTTAAATCTTGTAATACCATTGTATCAGTATCTAAGTAAATTAATCTATCAGGTATTCTATCTACCTCATCTAAATATAATTTAATCATTGAGTATGGTGTATATTTAGTATCATTATTTTTATTTTGAGATAAAGTATTTAAATAGATATTTGTAGCATCTAATAAAATTACTTTACTTTGTGGATTCTTATTTTTAACAACTGCTTCTAAAATAGAACAATCTTTAACAGTAATTGGAGAATATTCAGGATTCATATCTTTTAAATCCATCGTTACTACATAAACGTTTAATGCATCACTTGAGTGTTTGATAATACTAAGTAATGATAATAATATCCCTTTAAAAACTTTTTTATTTCCTGCATAAGCTATATTCATATATAAAACCTCCATAAATTTGTTTATATTCATCTCTTATTTTACCATAATATTTACTTCTTTTCAAATATTTTTGCGAATAAGACAAAATTCTTGAGCAAAAAAAGTGCATTTTATAATCATTTACAAAGATAAGTAATAGTTATCTATTAATATAATACAATTAATATGTTTAAAATGCATTTCCATTTTTTACTATTTATATGAATAAACCTATAAAATTTATTATATAGATTTCCAATATAATATGATATAATATAAAAGGTGATTAAAATGAACAATATAAAAATAGATGATGAAATTATTGTAGATGTAAAAAGACTTGGTATTAACGGTGAAGGTATAGCATATTATTTAAGAAAAACAGTTTTTATTGATAATGCGTTACCAGATGAGACGGTTTTAATTAAAATAACAAATGAAACTCCGACTTTTTTAAATGGAGAAATCATTAAATTTATCAAACAATCTCCTAATAGAGTACGTCCTTTTTGTCCATACTTCAACGAATGTGGTGGATGTCAAATTCAACACTTAGACTATAAACACTCTAAAATAGTAAAAAGAGATATGTTGATTGAAACTATTAGAAAATATTCTAATTTAAATCCAAGAACATTTCAAATAAATGAAACTGTTATAATGGACAACCCGAAAAACTATAGAAATAAATCTCAAATGGCGGTTTGTTCAAATGGAAATGAATTAATACAAGCATTATACAAACAAAATTCTAGAGATTATGTACGAATAAATACATGTCCAATCCAAAATGAATCTATAAATGCTACTAATGCTAAAGTTTTAAAAATTTTAGAAGCATTTGGTATTGAATCAATTGATAATGAAGGAATATTAAAAAATATTGCAACTCGTATTTCAACGAGTACTAACAAACTACAAGTTACACTAATTGTAAAAAAAGATGATTCAAGATTAGAAAAAGCTGCTAAAGAAATTAAAAGCATACAAAACGTTGAATCTGTTTATAAATCTATTAATAATAGTGATACAAACATGTTTGGAAATTTAATTAAATTAGAAGGTCAAGATACAATAACAGAAACAATAGGAACATTTAAATTCAATTTACTTCCTACTTCTTTCTTTCAACTAAATCCTATTCAAACAAATAAACTATATGAAACAGTAAAAAAATTATGTAAATTATCATTTAAAGAAACTGTTATCGATGCATATTGTGGAGTTGGTACAATCGGAATGTATCTTGCTAAAAACGCTAAAAATGTTATTGGTATAGAAATTAATGAAGATGCTATTACAAACGCAATTGAAAATGCTAAATTGAATAAAATAAAAAATATAGAATTTATCGCTGGAGATGCAACTTTAGTAATTCCTAATCTAATCAATGAAGGAGTTAATCCAGATATCATGGTATTTGATCCACCAAGAACTGGATTAACAAAGGAAATTAGAGATATTGTTAAAACAACTTTACCAAAAAGAATTGTATATGTATCTTGTAACCCTTCAACACTTGCAAAAGACTTAAAAGAACTGTCACAAAATTATAAAGTTAAATCAATTACTCCATTTGATATGTTCCCTTTCACATCACATATTGAATCGGTAACTTTACTTGAATTAAAATAAAAAAAATATCTTTAGAAAATTAATTCTAAAGATATTTTTTTATTTTGAAATACCGAATCCTAAAGATCCACATAGTGCTAATACTGCAATTACAATAATAAATATTTGCCAAATAAGTTTGTTACCTGGTAATTTTGTTGTACAAACAAAACTCCACCCAGCTAAGAAAACAGTACCAACTAATAATACATTTGCAATTAGAGTAAATACATCGATTGGTTCAGTTACTAAATCAATAACCCAGTTAATACCAGTTAATAATAATGCAACGAACGCCATGAACCCTAAAATTTTACCCCAAGAAATCCCACTAGATTTAGATGCCATAATATGTACTTCCTTTCTATTTTTATTCATACCGAAATGAATTCATAAAAAATTATACCATTGATTTTTTATAATTACAAGAAAAAATCTCTAGAGAATATCTCTAGAGATTTTAAATTAGAATTGTAATGTACCAGCAAATGCTAGCACAACAAATACTAAATATAAGATAGTCCATAATAAATCAGGACCTGGTAAGTTATTTGAACGCAAGAAAGACCATCCAACAAATGTAACAGAAATTAATAACATCCATTGAGCAACAGTTTCAAATGTTTCACCAACACTTCCTGTCTCAACACTACATAATCCTAATAAATATAAAATACCCATAATAAATACACCAAAGAATGCACAGAATGCACCAATGTATCCAAAAATTCCACTATAACCTTTTTTAGCCATATAATATACTTCCTTTCTAAAAAGTAGTTACATTATATCAAAGCGTATCTTAAATTCAATGTTTTTTTTATGTTAAATTATGTAAAAGAATTAATGGATTTTCAATAATAAATCCCTTAGAATTAATTTCTCTAATCATTGAATCAAGAGCGTCACTATTATCTTTACTTACTGTATGTAATAAAATTATTGCTCCATTATGTAATCTCGGTATTACAGAATCTAAGGCATATTGTTCACCTAATGTTTGATTACGCTCCCAATCTTTATATGCAAGCGACCAAAATAAATTTGTATAACCTAAATCCTTAACATATTCTAAAGATTCTTTTGTAAAAGTCCCAGCAGGTGGTCTAAAGAATGGAGTGAACTCTTCACCTGTAATTTCAAAATATAATTGTTCAAGTTTTTCTATATCAGTTTTTATTTCTTCTTTAGTTAGTGTTGTTGTATCTTTATGAGAGTATGAATGATTAGCTACTAACTGATTTTTCTCTAACATATATTTTACTAAATCACTATTTTCTTTTAAATAATGTCCTGTTATAAAGAATACACCAACAACATTATTATCATATAATACGTCTATCATATCTTTTGTATATCCATTTTCATATCCACAGTCAAAAGTAAGATATATTTTATTATCATCTTCTGCAATATAAATATCATCATTATTAGTAATTATATTATGATATTCATCACCGGGATAAGGTCTATTATTATTTGTCTCTTTCGGTATTCCATATCCATAAGCACCAACTACTTTTGGTACGAAACAAATTAGCAAGACAAATGCAAAAATTATTTTTTTCATTTTTCCTCCTTATTGTGTGCCATTAGTATTGTATGATTATTAACTTTTTTTAAACTATAATTATAATTTATTATCATACCAATTATTAGTCCTTGTGATAATAAATACATCCAAACCATGAATACAATAAATACACTTAAAGCTCCATAACTATTTTTATAATTTAAAAATATATTTAAGAATATTGAAAATCCGATTGTTACAACAAACCAAAAAAGTGTAGAAAATAAAACACCAAGTATTATTTCACCAAGTTTATTTTTAAATGGAGTTGCCACTTTATTTATATATAATATTATAAAAAATGGAATAAAAAACATCATTCCATATTTCACAATGAAGTTTAAATGTGTGTTTTTTGTTATTGAATTAACTACTAAAAAAGAAACAAACGCTAGTACTACTAATAACAAAAATACTATTACCAGTAAAATTGAAAAAACGCGATATAACCACGTTATTTCAGTTATCCTATCTTCATATATAATCTCAGAAATCTTTATTATGTGATAGAATAAGGTTGATCCACTTACTATAGAAGTTAGTCCATAAAATATTGATTTATTACCTTGTATAGAGTTTTGATACAATGAATTTATTAATTCATTTAATTGATCAGGTAGATAATCAATATCTATATAATTAATCATTTCATATCCAAGTACATTACATATATTATTTATTAAGAAGAATACACTCCCACCATTTACAATTAAAAAAAAGGCGATAGATCCAGCAAGTGTACTATAACTTTTACTCGAAATTTTCTTATATAAGTTCATAATTTGCTGCATTCTATCACCTAATTATATTATGTGAATTTTATTAAATTTTATGCTTGATTAACTGTTTGTAATCTAACAACATCACGAGCGATCATAACTTCTTCGTTTGTTGGGATAACATATACGTTTACTTTTGATTTAGCATCAGAAATTTTGATTTCTTGAGCTCTATTCGCATTAGCAGATTCATCTAATTTAACTCCTAATACTTCTAAACGATTACAAATGTTACTTCTTAAATGAATTACATTTTCACCCATACCAGCAGTGAAACAAATTGCATCTAATCCACCCATTAAAACATAGTATGAACCGATGTAATCACAAATACGTTTTGCTTGGATATCAAATGTTAATTTAGCTCTATGGTTACCTTCTAACATTGCTGTAGTAACATCACGTGCATCACTACCAACACCAGAGATACCTAAGTATCCTGATTTTTTATTGAAATCATTTAATACATCACCAATTGATCTATTTTCTTTTCTAGCTACTAATTCTAATACAGTTGGATCTAAAGAACCTGTACGAGTTCCCATTGGAATACCTTCTAATGGAGTTAATCCCATTGAAGTATCAATACATTTACCATCTTTAATAGCACATAATGAAGCACCATTTCCTAAGTGACAAACGATAATTTTAGAACCATCAGTTTTCTTTTTCATTAATTCGATAGCTCTTTTTGATACGAAACTATGAGATGTTCCGTGAGCACCATATTTACGAATACCATAATCTTCATACCAAGAATATGGAGTTGCATACATATAAACCTCTTCAGGCATTGTTTGATGGAATACAGTATCAAATACTGCAACTTGTGTTACAGCAGGTAAAGCTTTTTGGAAAGCTCTAATCCCAACAATATGAGCTGGGTTATGTAAAGGAGCTAAATCAGCTAATCCTTGAATTTTTTCGATTACATCTTCAGTAATGATTACTGAATCTTTGAAGTATTCTCCACCTTGAACTACACGGTGTCCTACACCTGTAATTTCATCTAATGAAGAAACGATATTTTTTTCTACTAATGTTTTTAATAATAATTCTACACCAACTGCATGATCTTTTAATACAGGAGTTGTAGTTTCTTTTGTATCATTGAAATTGATTGTGAAGATACCTTCATCTAATCCAATTCTTTCCATAATTCCAGATGAAATTACTGTTTCAGCAGGCATTTCTAATAATTGAAATTTAATAGATGAACTCCCTGCGTTTACTGCGATAATTTTTGCCATAATACTTACCTCTTTCTTTCTAACCAATTTTGTAATTCAAGAATTTTTTTAGTGAAATCCGTTTTTTTATCAAAACTTGGAATTTCCATTAGTAAACAATTTTTATTATTAAGTTCTTTTTTTATAATTAAAATAGTTTTAGAATCATTTTTAAATAATTCCTTATCAAA
Source organism: bacterium (assembly GCA_044432865.1). Classification (GTDB taxonomy): domain Bacteria; phylum Bacillota_I; class Bacilli_A; order Acholeplasmatales; family Anaeroplasmataceae; genus JAWXUE01. The sequence continues at coordinate 9,454 of JAWXUF010000032.1, forward strand.
ATTGATTACTCCTAATAAACTAGCTTGTGATAATAAATTTGTTTTAAACTCATTATCAGATAAAACTCTTTGTGGCGTTAATAATACCATATAACCATTTTCTTTTAATGTATTTAAATTATATGAAATATTTTCAATTAAATCTTCAGTATCATTTAAATCACTTATTACTAAATCCATATTACTAAAGTACGAAGTTTTACAATCTTGATTATAAACATCAACTTGATAATCTAATAGATTTGCAATATCACTACATAAAATTGATAATTGAGAATCAATATCACATGCATATGTTGTTGCATTATCATTGTTTAAATTATTTAAAAATGTAAATAAAAGATTACCTGTACCACAAAATGGATCAAGCAAGTTAAAAGGTTTATTTGGTTCTACTAATTTCACTGCAATAAAAGACATAATTTGAGAAATTTTATCAGGTGTATGATATGCATAAGATATATTTTGTTCTTTGAACGCTCTTAAAACATGTAACATAACACATTTACGAATATCTTCTACGTTAAAATCAATATCACTGACTTTAGCATATAATTCTTCTAAGTACTTCTCATCTTCTTCACTACATTCAATTAAAATTTCACCTTCACTTAAATTCTTTGCTGTTTTACAAATTAAATCTAAGTAATTACCTTTTTCTATTTGATAAATTTTTTTGATTGAATCTTCAAAAATGTCAAATAGTAATTCTAGAACTGGTTGTTCATTCATTATTCATCACCTCGTTAATTATATCACTATTTGATATAAAAAAAAAGAGTTTTTTTCATGGGATTAACCACATTTTAAACTCTCATATTATATTTTAGATTTTTTTATCAATTGATATATCTTTAAATAAATCTGTTATTTTAGATGTTATTGATGGCATATAATCAATTACTTTTTCATACAGATGAGTTTGTTGCTCTAAGTGTAATATTTTAATGTCATTTTGAGTACAAACTAGAAATGCAATTGGGCTAATACTCATTGTACCACCTGTACCTCCACCAAATGGATGTTCTAATTCTTTTACTTCTTGTTTTATTTCACTACCACCAGATAAAAATCCTAATCTAACTCTAGAAATCGGAATTACTTTAGTTTCATCATTTATATAAATAGCTTCCCCAATAATTGTATTAACATCAATCATGTCTTTTATACTTTCCATACTAACTTTTAACAATGTAGAAATTTTGTGATCCATTTAAATCATATCCTTTTTTATTTTTATTATATTTCTAATATTAAATAAGATACTTTTTAAAAATAAAAATAAACTAAATTCAAAATCTACATTTAAATCAAAATCATTTCTATTTGATGCTGATACATAAAATGCAACTTCTTGTTGTTTATAAGTATTTGTAATTAAAAAGTTTTTTATATAATTGCCTGTAGCATAATAAGCTGTATTTAGGTAAATATTAATTAAGTCAAAATTATTACAGTGTTTAACAATAACCATTTTGTTAATAGAAACTTCACTATTACTTATTATATCTCTTATTATGTTATAATATCCTATTCCTTTTTTAAAATCTTTAATTGAAATTTTAGTGTTTTTCGCTATAGTATTAATACTTTTTATAAACATATCATAATCAATATGAATTTTTATTATTCCAAATTTAACAAAAACATCTGTTTCTGAAATAACATTTATTATTCTAAATTGTATTTTACATGTTAAAATTAAAATTATTAATAGAAAAAACACTAACATAATCAATCACCAATTTTATTATGATTATATTAAAAATATTTATTCATAATTAGTATATGTAAAAAATGAAAATGTGTTATAATAAATTAGGTGATTTTATGAAAAAACTTGCAATTAAATTAATTACATTTTATCAAACAAAAATATCAGTGAATACTCCTCCTACGTGCAAATACGTTCCAACGTGTTCTTCATATGGATTACAATGTTATCAAAACTACAATTTCTTCAAAGCGTCACTTTTGACATTGTGGAGAATTTTAAGATGTAATCCATTTAGTAAAGGTGGCTATGACCCGATTCCTAAAATTAAGAAAACATTAACAAAAGAACAAATCGATGGATATTTTGATATCGATTTTGAAGAAGACAATATAGAAAAAGAAGAATCTTATTCAGATTCTTCCTCACTTAAGTAAGTGTTTATTTCATCGAAATAAACTCTTTTTTCTTTATATAGATTTCCTAAAGCTCTTTTAAAAGCTTTTCTACTCATAGTAAAATACTTAGCTATTTCTTCACTTTGTGATTTAGCAGTTAACGGAAGTCTTTCGTTTTTCTCTAAATATGAAATGATTGTTTGCACATCTGTATCTATTAAATCTTCTTTAAATGGATTAGTAGTACCTACGTATTCATCATCATGTCTTGATATAATAGTAACTTCTACTTGTTGTCCTAATCTTAACAATTCTCTTGTTTGTTTAATAGGGATAAAAATATAAGTACCTGTATCTGTTAATGCATTATATGCTTTTGGAGTTGCTCTTACTATAGTAGCAGAAACTACTTCTTTGACAGCATAATCAGTCATCTCAGGAAATTTTTCAAGTATCTCTTGCTTATTTAATAATTTAGCATTTAACCTATTTTGTTTAAGTTTTAATCTAACTAAAACTTTATCTCCAATTTGAGGCCATTGTTTTGAGTCATCAGACAAATAATCCTTTGATAACAACATATCTTTAGGTAAATTATTATTTACGAATACACCAAAACCTTTCTTTACTTCTACTACTTCAACATAATCTGATGTCTCAATTGTAATAAAAGGTTTATCTAGTGTAGCTGCAATTCTCATCTCAGAATCATAGTATACAAACGCTTCTACAATTTCATCAACTTCTAATTCCCTATTTGCTTGTCTGAAATGAAGTAGAACCTCTTCTTCATCAAGACCAAGCATATACCCTAAATCTGATTTTCTTATTACTTTAAATTTACTATATTGTCCTACTTCAATCATACAATTCACCTAGTTTCTATCGCCATCTTTATAGTTGCGATCTGTTTGTTTTAAATATTCTTCTTTTAAATTACTTTTTGGCTTTTGACCACTTTCGTATTTCTTAAGTAATTCTTTTTCTTTTTGAGTTAATTCTTTTTGACTCATTATTTTTTTAACCTTCTTAATTTTTCTTCTTTAGATAATACTAATATAATATCATCAAGAGAAATACCATGTTCTTGATTAGTTAATAATAATCTTAATCCTTTATAGAAATTAAATACTACACCTTTGTAAGCTTCAGGATCTTTAGCAAATTTCTTTTTATCAACATATCCTAATCTTTTAGCGATATCTTTTAATGTTTCTTCATTATTATCATTTGAAAAATAAGAAACTAATTCATTAATAACTTCTTCTTGATATTCAGGTTTAATGTTTTCAGCTAATAATTCTTTATTATTTCCACTATCAAACACATCATTATAAATAGGACCAAACATATGCATGAAATCACTATAACAAACCATATCTTTTCTTTTTTCATTAGATAATGGACCTTGAGTTGATAATAATCTTTTAACAAAATCAACATCAACATTAATTCTATTTAATACTTCTTTATCATATTTAGTAGCCCATTTAACTAAGTTATTAAAATTATCTTCTAATGAAGTATTATAAATAATTTCTGATGATATACTGTTTAATTTAACAATATCGTATAAAGAACCACTTCTTGACATGTTTTCAAATGTAACTTTAAAATCAAATAAATCAGCATCTTGATTATTTGCATACCATTCTTCAAAATTAGAATTAATTAAAGTTAAAATATATGCATAAACTGATCTAATTGGATATCCTTTTTCTAAATAGAATTCTGCACTTGATTCAGGATCTTTTCTTTTTGATAATTTTCTTCTTGATTCTCCATCTAGTTTCATAATTGGAGCAACATGTGCAAATGTAGGTAATTCAAATTCTAAAGCATTAAATAATTGTAAATGAACAGGTACACTTGATAACCATTCATCACCTCTAATAACAATAGTTGTCCCCATTGTATGATCATCACATGCATGAGCAAAATGATACGTTGGAATACCATTTTCTTTTAATAAAACAAAGTCATTGATATTATTTTCCATTTCAATATCACCTTTTATTTTATCAACAAAAGAAATTCTTTCTTGTGCATCATCAGCAACTCTAAATCTTAAAACAAATGAATTATTATTTTCTTTTAATTTATTTTTTATAACATCTAAGTTTGCATCTCTATATAATGCGTATTCTTTGTAGTAACCAGGAGTTTTATTTTCAGATGTTTGTTTATCTCTAAGAGACTGTAATTCTTCTTCAGTAGCAAAACAAGGGTATGCAAGTCCTCTTTCTACTAAGTCATATGCTAATGTATGATATAAATCAATTCTTTCTGATTGAATATAAGAACCATATTCTCCTAATTGTTTATCCTCTGACACAACACCTTCATCAATATTAATACCAAATTCTTTAAAACAATCACAAATAATTTGTTTTGAATTTGCTACTTCTCTTTTTTTATCTGTATCTTCTATTCTTAAAATGAATACACCATCTTCACTTTGTTTAGCGATAAAATAATCGATTAACGCAGTATATACCCCACCAATGTGTAAAAATCCTGTAGGACTTGGAGCAAAACGAGTAACTGTTGTGTTAGTTGATCTCTTTGGCAGAGACGCTAATAATTCCGATTTTGATTTAGTAATGTTTGGAAATAATAATTTCGCTAATTCTGTATTTTTCATAAATTTACCACCTTTGTTTAATTTATTATATTATACCATATCTCAATAAAAATAATAAGAAAAATATAGCATAAATAAAAAATACAACCTTATTAAAAGGTTGTATAAATATTTTAATGGAGCGAGTGATGAGAATCGAACTCACACAATCAGCTTGGAAGGCTGAGGTTCTACCATTAAACTACACTCGCAAAACAATAATACATTTTAAAATGGAGCGAGTGATGAGAATCGAACTCACACAATCAGCTTGGAAGGCTGAGGTTCTACCATTAAACTACACTCGCAAAAAGTATTTAACGTATCATTGCAATAAGAATTATATCATATATCATTTTAAATTGTCAACATCTTTTTTAAAATTATTTTTTAAACCTTGAATGAAAAACTAAATTCCGTTTTTTAAAAATTAATTATAGTTGTGCAATACTAACTTCCGTTATGTTAAAATAATAATATGTTCTATTATTTATTAGGCTTGTTAGGAGGAA
>JAWXUF010000033.1:0-13655 GCA_044432865.1 bacterium
AATTTTTTCTGCAATAAAACGACACTTGTACCATACTTTATTAACATTATACGCTTTGGCCGTTTCTATCAAATTAAAATGTTCTCTAGTTAAGCTATATTGAATAGAATGTTCTTTATTTCTATAAATACTTTCTGGTATAGCCACGTTATTCTTACAAGCAGATAAATGCATATCATATTCAAATAATATATCTTTTTTGTTATAGTTATATTTTTTTAGTTTATTTATAAATTCTTCCTTCGTTAAAACAGATAAATAATCTATTGCCTTTAAGTACTTCTCTCTTCTTTTAATATCTTTATCAGTAACATTAGTCAATCTACTTGTATCACTATTATGTGTCAAATCAGCTAATTTTACAATCCTAGCAATTTCATTTAATTTTATATTTTCCAGATATTCATTATAATCTTGGTTAGCAGTTTTAGTAACTAATAATAAAGCATCTATTATATCTTGATTAAAATTATATTTTTTTAGATCTTCTAGTGTATAATCACTATCTTCTAATACATCATGTAATATCGCAACAACTTTACTATTTGTATCATTTACTAACGATGAAACGAATAAAGGATGTAAAATATATTCAACTCCTGCTTTATCAACTTGACCTTTATGCGCATCAAGTGCTATTAACAGTGCATTATCTATATCATTATCACAAAAATTTTCATTACTAATATATCGAAAATAAGATACTACTTCATCAAAACTAAACGGTTCTTTATTGTCACCTTCAAATTTTTTACGTTTTATATTACTATCAACATAATCAATAGTGATATCCCAAGTAAAATCACCAGTACTTACTGTAACTGTATCATTTTCAATTGTATTATAAACCTCTTTCCATTCACCAATATACAATTCTTTTAATGATTCAACAAAATGTTCTTTAAATATAATTCTTTTTAATAAAAATTCCCCACAATTTTTTCCATATATCCAAACGTAGTCATCTTTTATAATACATTTAATATCTAAATGTAAATTAGTGCTTCTATGGGCACTTATAGAAAATGAATTCATAAAATTAAGATTATTATTAAACTCATCATTTTTTATTTCTTCTTCCGACATAATATATTTTTGGTGTCTTCTCTCTAAAAAAACTTTTATAGCAAATATATATTCTTTAAACAATAAAAGTTTTTCATATAATTTTTCCTTTTCTTCATCATCCTCAAAATTTTCATTTTCAATTTTATTCTTTAATTCAATGATTTTATCTGTAAAAAAAGGTATTCCATCTTTTGCAGTATCAAGTGATTCATCCAACAAAGCATCATAAAGATTATCTGCTAATTTATTTATATTCATGTCAACACCTCCATTTACTTGATTATAACATTTATCAACTTATATATAAATAAAAACAACATCAAAAGATTTCTCAGTTTGATGTTGTTTAATAACGTTTATACGTTTTATTATTTTTTTGGTGGAAATGAGGGGACTCGAACCCCTGTACATAACTAACTACCCAATACTTTCTACATGCTTATTTTGTTATTGGAATTCATTACTACACTGTAAACAAACACACTATGTAATAACTAACCCTATTAGATTCGATTGGATGTTAAGGTGGCACACATCAATTATATCCCACTTAGTTATGGTCTAGTTATTCCCGCGGGAGAGGAGATAAGTAGCACGCTTAAACTATTCTTAGCAAGCGAATTGTAATTGTGTATTGTTTCCGGTTATTTTAACCTAGAACGTTTTTACTTGCGCGACCAAGGCATGCTTATATTGTATTATTAATCATGGCGAAACCAAAACATCCCCATATAAATAGTACATATTTATTATATACTATTTTTATTAATTTATCAATAAATGCTAATATTATTTATTAGAACAAAGAGTAATAAAACCAAAAGCATTAGATATTAAAGCTCCACCTAATTTTTTATTGAATAATCCTAAAATTAAACCGAAAATTAATGCATGAATTGCATAAGCGAATCCTCCAACAAAAATAAAGATAATATTTAAGATTAAATTACTTGTAATACTTCCTTTATTAACTTTATTCTCTGTATTAATAATAGCACTCGCCATAGCAAAGAATGAAGTAGATGACATTTTAGCACCAAATAATTTAAAAATTAATCCAAGTAACATGAATATTAGCCAGAAAATCCAACCACCTAAAATAATATAAATAAATTTCATAGTTTTCTCCTTTCATACTTATATTAGTAGATATCTACTAATATAAGTATACAATAGATAAAGTTATAAATAAATATTTTTTTACATAATTAAACATAATTATTAATACATACTATTTTTAATTGCTTTTTCCATTCTTCTTTTAGAATCTTTTTCTTTAATATCTTCTCTTTTATCATAATTCTTTTTACCTTTAGCTAAAGCAAACTCTACTTTTAATAAACTACCTTTAAAATAAGTTTTAGTAGCAACTAAAGTGTGACCATCTTGTTGTGTTTTAGCTATAAGTTTTAAAATTTCATTTTTATTTAAAAGAAGTTCTCTTGTTCTTCTTTCATCATGATTAAAAATATTACCATGATCATACTTAGAAATAAACATATTAATGATGAATACTTTGTTATGCTTAACTTGAACATATGCATCATTAATATTACTCTTACCAGCACGAATCGATTTAATCTCTGTACCAGTTAACTTTATTCCAGCTTCATATTTCTCTAAAAGGAAATAATCAAAACTTGCTTTTTTGTTTTGGCTTACGATTTTCATATTTTCTATCTCCATTGTTAAATTTATTTACAATTTCAAAATCAATTTTTCTTGTATCTTTATTTGCATCAACAACTCTAATATTAACTTTATCACCAATTTTATAAGATTTCTTAGATCTTTGAGCAACAAGTGCAGGAATATCAGGGAAATGCTTATAATAATCAGATAATGAATTAATATGAATTAAACCTTCAATAGTATTGTCTAACATAATAAACATACCAAATGAAGTAATAGATGAAACTCTACCTTCATATTCTTGACCAATAAATTGACTCATATATTCAGCAGATTTCATATCATTAACAGTTCTTTCTAATTCAATAGCTTTTCTTTCTTGAATACTATTATTATTAGCAATTTCACTATTAATATTTCCAAAATGTTTATAATCTTTATCAAAGTTTTCTACAGATAATAATAATCTATGAATAACTCTATGAACCATTAAATCAGGATATCTTCTAATAGGAGATGTAAAGTGACAATAGAATGTTGCTGCTAATCCAAAATGTCCTAAATTAGATTCAGAATACTTAGCTTTAGCCATACCTCTTAATAATACACTATTGAAAGTATATAATGATTCATCATCTTTAATATTTTCTAAAACTTGTTGAATTGTTTTAGGATTACTTAAATGATTTTTAGAGAAATTATTTACACCATTATTTTGTAAGAATGATGAAATCATATCCATTTTTCTACTATCTGGTTTATCATGTACACGGTATATACAAGGATATTCTAAATCAGCAAAATGTTGTGCTACAGTTTCATTAGCAGCTAACATGAAATCTTCAATTAACATTTCTGCTTTATCTCTTGTACGTCTAACAACATCTACAGCTTTACCTGTTTTATCACAAATAATTTTCATTTCAGGAACTTCAAATTCTAATGCTCCACGTTTATATCTTTTCTCTCTTAAGATATTTGATAACACCAACATATCTTTTAACATTGGTAAAATATCTTGATATTGAGCCATTTTTTCTTTATCTTCATGAACTAATATTTTATTTACATCATTATAAGTCATACGATATTTAGATTTAATATAACCTTTTACAATATCATGTTTTATTACATCACCATATTTATTAATTGTCATTACACACCCTAATACTAATCTAACAACATTAGGATTTAATGAACAAATTCCATTTGATAATTTATGAGGTAACATAGGAATAACTCTATCAACAAGATAAATACTAGTCCCTCTATAATAAGCTTCTTTATTTAATTCAGTACCTTCTTTTACATAAGATGATACATCAGCAATAAATACACTTAATTCATAATTACCGTTATCTAATTTCTTAACTATTACAGCATCATCTAAATCTTTAGCATCATCACCATCAATAGTAATAATATCTTCTTTAGTATAATCAATTCTACCTTTTAATTGGTAAGGCTCAACAGTATCACTAATTGCTTCTATTTCTTTCATTATTTCATCATTGAAAATTACATTTGTACCAGCATCACTTACTAAAGCCATAATATCAGCACCAGGATCATTTTCATGTCCTAACACTTTAACAACTTTACCTTCAGCTTCAAAGTTTTTAAATGATAATTCTAATAAACAAATATTACCTGGTACAGCACCTTTTAACTTAGATGTAGCAACCTTGATTTTTTTATCATATCTCTTGCTATCAACAGCAGTAAATGTTGTAAATACTTTTGATTTTTCAGTAGTCATTCTACAAACTAAGAATTTTAATCCTCTTTTACAAATCTTTACTACTTCACCTTCTGCTAAATCAAATTTAGTAGCTTGTTTAATTACTTTAACTACTACTTCATCTTCATTGTTAGCACCAAATAAACAATACTCAGGAATAAATACATCTCCATCTTGAGTTCTTAAGAAACCATTATTAGATTTATTTAAGCTTAATTTACCATAAAATAAGTTTACTTGATCCACTAAATGATAATCTCTTCTTATTTTAACAATTTTATTTGATTTTTCTAATACAGCTATTTCATTTGATAATTCTTCACTACTAACAGATAACACTTCTTTTAATTCGTCGAATGTTAAGTGTTCATTTCTTTCTAATACTTTTAAAACATTATCCATTTAACTTCACCTACCTTAATTTTATTTTTAATGAATATTTATTTTCTTTTGTTTCTAATTCACCAATAGCACCGCATACTATAGGCATACTTGGTTTAACATGCCCTAAATCAGCATCTCCAAGAATTAATACATTATATTTGTTAAGTATATCTAAATATGCATTTAAATGATTAATTCCAAACATTTCATCTTTTATAATTGGTCTACCAATCATAAATCCTTTTACATATTTAAAATATCCAGCGTTTTCCATTTGTTTAATAGCTCTTTTAACATCCATAGGATTTAAATCACAAGCTTCTAAAAACCAAATGAAACCATCATTCTTATATTTTTCTAAGAAATCATTTACTTTATCATATTTAGTTCCAATTAAACTTATTATAATATCTAAACATCCACCAATTAATCTACCTTCAACTTTTGTTTGTTTATTTATATAATAACTACTCTTTGTATCTAATACTAAATTAGATAATTCATTTTCTCTTAATTTAGAATTACTTTCATAATACTCATAACTATTTAATGTATCATTATTATTTGTTAATAAATCTAATGAATCACTTATACTTTGGTGATTAGCTTCTAATCCAAAATCTGGAGCATTAGGACCATAGATTGTAGCAACATCACATAATATAGGTAATAAATAAGTAAGATTTGTATTATCAGAATATCCAATAAACCATTTAGGATCTAATTCTTTTAATTCATCAAAGTTTATATGGTCTAATATTTCAACCATATACTCTCCACCACCAACACTCATTAATACTTCATTATCTTCTTTATAAGCGTTCATAAACTCACCTGCACAACTCTGAGCAGTATTACTTCTATAAGGAAGTTCTGATTTATAACAATTTTCATATACATTCACTTTATAACTATCATTCAATTTCTTAATTGAGTTTTCCATTCTACTTTTATATGGTTCAAATGTACAACCAAATGAAGGAGCAATAAAAGCAATATTTTTTGTTAATTTTTTTGGATATTTCATTTTATTTCCTCCCATAAAAAAAATAGAATTTCTTTAAAGAAACTCTATTATCTTTGAATTGATCTTGATATAACAACTAAAACGATAAATGTAATCGCTAATGTAGATGTTAAGACATTTAAAAATTTATCAATACCTCTTGCTTTTTGATTTTTAAATAAGTCTGATTTCTCTCCACTAAACGCATCTTTAATATCATCTTTAGAACCTTGCGCCATAACAACTATAATTAATAATACAGCTACTACACAATTTATATAATCTGCCCAAACCATTTGAAGTTCCTCCTAAATTAAACTGATAATAATAAGTATACAATATAATTTCCAACTAAAATAATAGAAGGTAATATATATAGTATTTTCTTTCCTACACTAATACTTGACCCATCAGGTCTTTTTCTAGTAAATGCATACAATAATATTAAAACACTAAACGTCCCTAAAATCAAGAGGTTTGTTTCATTTGTCATGAAATTTCCCGTAATTTCATCTCTTTTAAATAAAATAGAGAAAATATTTTGATTTGGTGTAATAATATCAACAAAACTTAATATAACTAAGTTAAATAATGATGATCCAATAATGTTCCCAATAGCTGAAGCATAATTTTTTAATTTAACTAAAGTAATTACGGCTGTAAACTCAGGTAATGATGTAGCAACTCCTAAGAATATCGCACCAGCAAAACTTGCACCTAAATTTAATTCAGCACTTAAATTATCAGTAACTAAAGTAATACAAACACTTATAATAACAATTAATGCACTCCATAAAGAAAACATAATTATATTCTTTTTAATTGGTTGTGTTTCTTTTGTCTCTTCTTCTTCATTTGATTCATTTGTTTTTGTATTAAGAATATTAACAACATATACACCAATTAATAAAATTGATAATATACTAAATGACCAGTTTGTAATTAAAGCAATTGTACTTGTACCTAAAAATAAATTAAAAATGATTACAGGTACAAATAAAATAACATACATCGCAACAACAAATAAATTTGCTTTTCTATTTCCTTTATCAACATTAGCTAAATAAAATCTTTTAATAAAGAAAATATCTACTATACCTAATATCATCATATTAAATAAATTACTTCCTAAAATATTTCCTAAAGCTAAACTAGGAGTTGCTTCCATTCCAATACCTAATGAAGATACTGTTGATGTTACAAGTTCAGGTAATGATGTAACTGCAGCAAGTAATACACCACCTAATACAGCACTTCCTAAATTCGTTTTAGAATCAATTTCATCAATATGATTACTTGCTTTTGATGTAACAAAAATTACTCCACCAGCTAAAGCAAAATATAATAAAAATAATATAACTACATTCATGTATTACACCACCATTCGTATTATATATTATAACATAAAAATAATATTATTCAAAGAAAAAAAGAACTTGAAAAATCAAGTTCTTTTATTTAATTAATGTTTTAAGTTATATAAACCTTTTAATCCCATGAAAACCGCTGTATCAGCTAATTGATCTTCAATTCTTAATAATTGGTTATATTTAGCGATTCTGTCACTTCTTGAAGCAGAACCAGTTTTGATTTGCCCAGCATTTGTAGCAACAACGATATCAGAAATAGTAGTATCTTCTGTTTCACCAGATCTATGAGAAACTACTGCAGTATATCCAGCACGTTTAGCCATTTCAATAGCTTCGAAAGTTTCAGTTAAAGTACCAATTTGGTTAACTTTAATTAAGATAGAGTTAGCAACACCCATTTCAATACCTTTAGCTAATTTTTCAGTATTAGTAACGAATAAATCATCACCAACTAATTGAACTTTAGATCCTAAAGCTTCAGTTAATGCTTTCCATCCTTCCCAATCATTTTCATCTAAACCATCTTCGATAGTGATGATAGGGAATTTTTCTACTAATTCTTCATAATAAGAAATCATTTCAGCTGAAGATTTTTTAACTTCAACTCCACCAGCTTTTAATACATAAGTATCTTTTTTATCAAAGAACTCAGATGCAGCAACATCGATTCCTAAGTTAATATCTTTACCTGGTTTGTAACCAGCTTTTTTAATAGCTTCTACTACTAATTCGAAAGCTTCAGTATTTCCAGTTAATTTTGGAGCATATCCACCTTCATCACCTACAGAAGTTGCATATCCTTTTGCTTTTAAGATAGTTTTTAAAGCATGGAATACTTCAGCACCCATTCTTAAAGCTTCTTTGAAGCAGCAAGCTCCACTAGGTAAAATCATGATTTCTTGGAAATCGATACAGAAATCTGCATGAGCTCCACCATTTAAGATATTCATCATTGGTAATGGTAATTGTTTAGCATTAAATCCACCTAAGTAGTTATATAATTCAACACCTAATAAATCAGCAGCAGCTCTAGCTACAGCCATAGATACACCTAAAATTGCATTAGCTCCTAAGTTACCTTTGTTTTTAGTTCCGTCTAAAGCGATCATAGCTTTGTCAATTCCAACTTGGTCAGTTACATTGAATCCAACTAAAGCAGGAGCAATTGTTTCATTAACATTCGCAACAGCTTTTAATACACCTTTTCCTAAATAACGAGTTTTATCTCCATCTCTTAATTCAACTGCTTCATGTTCTCCAGTTGATGCACCTGATGGCACTAAAGCACGTCCAAACGCACCTGATTCAGTTGTAACTTCAACTTCAACAGTTGGGTTACCTCTTGAGTCTAATACTTCTCTTGCATAAATTTTTTCAATAAATGGCATTGTTATTTCTCCTTTAAAATTATATTTATTTTTTACATATTCAATTATATCAAAATTTTACAAAAAAATAAACACTTTTTTTGAAAATTAAAAATAATTATTTTTACTATTTCTATATGTTAAATAAATTGTATAAACAACAATTAGTAAGAACAATAAATTATTAATAGAAAATTCATTGATGTAATATAATGGATTAAATATTTGAATAGTATCATAGAATCCATGCTCAAAACTAAGCAGGAAATATGATAGTTCAAACGTTCTATTATATGCAAATAATGAGACACTGTTAAAAATATATAAACCAACTAATAAAAATACAACACTTAGTAGTGGATATAGTATGTGTCTATTATAATATGATTCTTTTACACTCCTAGCAATAAATAACCCAATAAAATAAATTAATAAACTAGTTTGAATATTAAAAATCAATATTAATACAACATTTACAAGTCCCATCAACACTGAATACAACAACATTGTTATTATTCCATTTTTTAATACTTTTAATACATCTTCTTTGTATATTTCATTTTTAAATTCATTTTTTAATTTTCTAAAATTCATTTATAATCACCTTTACCTATATTATATCTTTTTTAGTCTCTTTTACAACATAATACTCATATTGCTTTATTCAATGAAATGTTCTATACTTATTTTAATAGATAGGAAGTGAATTAAATGTTACATTATTACATTATGCATGATTTAGTAAATAATCTTGACCAAAAATATAAAGAACAATTCACTTCATTTGATCGATTGTTTTTTTCAGCTAATTATATTAAAATGATGGATTTTTATAACATTTTATCATTAAAAGAAAATCCATATAATTTAAGAGAAAAGTTTGAAACGGAAAGTAAACAAAGAGAGTTAATTGATTTCTTCATTAAAAGAGCAAAAGAAATGAATTATGATCAAAGTGTTATTTTATTAGCATACGGAATAATTGTCAATAAAGCAATAAATGAGATAACAAAGCCATATTATGATAGTTTATGTGGTGTAGGAACAGATCCTAGAACAATGAAAAAGAAACAAAAATTAGAGAGAATAATTTGTTATCATTTAAGAGATGTATTCACCGTTAAAAACAAAGAATATAAAAAAATATTTGAAACTTATACAGCAACAGAATCAGAATTAGATACTATCACTGCTGCTTTTACAAAAGTATTTCAGTTCTCTAATACTAAAACATTATTACTAAAATGCCAAGAAAATTTAAAATTTTATTATAATCAAAATGTTAATTTTTTATATTTTAAAATAAGATATTAT
Organism: bacterium; assembly: GCA_044432865.1. GTDB lineage: Bacteria > Bacillota_I > Bacilli_A > Acholeplasmatales > Anaeroplasmataceae > JAWXUE01. The sequence continues at coordinate 9,883 of JAWXUF010000033.1, forward strand.
AACTTCTTAGATAAACGCTCTAAATCAAAAGTTGGATTACGTGGTTGTTTAAGAACAAAATTATTTAAAAAGAAATACGATTATTTAAATATAAATAATCGTAAATGGTTAAACCCATATACTAATCTCAACGAAAGTTTATCATTCTTCGAGATATATCAAAAAATAGTTGATGAAGTAAATTTAAAAGCTGATCAATTAAATGAATTAATTTTTTATACTGATAAGAAACATAAAAAATTAATGGATCCTGTTAAACAAGAAATAGTTAATAAAAAATTAGTTAATCCAATTTTTAAAAGACGCACAATATTTAAAAGAAAAAAACCTCGAAAATAACTTCGAGGTTTTTTATTATTTACTTAATGTAATTAAAGGCATATCAACATATAATCTTTCTAAATCGTAATGAATTCTTTCTTCATACGTAAATACATTTAACAAGATATCATTTAAATCAATTAAAGTCCAATTAGAACCTTCTCCATTGATATTTCTAAAATCTAGATTACATTCATTAGTTTTCTTTGCTTTATTAATATAATCTACTAAAGCAGCAGCTTGACGTGCAACATCTACTGTAGCAATAAAAACATAATCAAATAATGAAGACACTCCTCTTAAATCAAAAACTTTGATATCTTGAGCGCCAACCTTTTCTAAATATTCATTAATCATATTTAATTTTTCCATTTTATTCACCATACTTCCTGTTTATATTTATTTGTTCATCAGTAGGTGTTTGACCACGTTCTAATAAACTTTTTATTGTTAATGATAAAGTCATTTTCAAAGCTTTATCAAAATCACCATCTAATAACACTTTTCTTGTTTTAAGACAATAATCATACGTTCTATTCTCTTCACAAAAATCGCTTAATAAAATAATTTTATCTAGTAAACTCATATTCATATTTCCATAAACATGTGAACGTACTGCTATTATAACATCTTCTTCTAAAAAATCATACTTATTTTTAATATAATTACTAGCAGAGTACGCATGAGCGAGAACTTTAGTTTGCATAGAATCAATTTCTTCTTGTGATAAAAACTCTAATTGTTTTTCATAACTTAGATTTTTATGGATATCATGAAGCAATGCTGCTACTTCACATTTATAAGGATCACATCCATATTTTTCACCTAAATAAACAGCTAGATCTCTTACTCCATATATATGTTTTAATCTATTAGGATTATTTTTAAAAGTGATTTCTAACTCTTCTTTGATTTTATCCAATAAATCCGTCACGTTTAATTACCTTTGTACCTTTTACTACTTTAACGCTAAATTCTCCACTTGAAACTCTAATAAATCCTAATCCTAAAATTACTAATTCACAAGACTCTTTTGTTTTAAATGTAAATTCATCATATTCATAGTTATCAACATTGAATAACTCTTTATTTCTACTAGTGAAAAGTTCAGTAGACTTTTCAAGTTTAGTACGATGTAATTTAATATTATTACTAAAATAGAAAGTAATAGTTTGTGCTTCTCCTTTTAAGAAAGAGAAACAAGCAAATCCATTCATAATAATTGATTGTTCTGGATTTAATTGATAGTTTCTTGCATTGATTTCTTTATTTGGCATAATTAATTTATAGTTTGCTGGATCAACATGATTTAATAAATTTCCTTTATTAATAATACCTGGAGTATCAATTAAAAATTTATTATCATCAAAGAAAGGTATCTCAATTAAATCAATTGTAGTACCAGGAATAACTGATGTAGTAATACCTTTATTTGCAATACCTACACTTTTTAATAATGCATTAATAAATGTAGATTTACCTACGTTACTTACCCCAACGATATAAACATCTCTGTTTCTTCTATGTCTATCGATTTTTTCTAATATTTCATCAACATATTGTTTTTTTATAATTGATGTAACATAACAATCAATGCACTTCATATTTTCTTTATTTAATCTATGTCTTATAATATTTTCTAATTTATAAGGTTTTAAACTTTTAGGTAATAAATCAACTTTATTAGCAACAACAATGAAATTCTTATCTCTTAACAAATCATTTATTTCATCTAAAAAAGTACCTTCAAAATCAAAAACATCTACTAAATATATAAATAAAGCATTTTTATTAACATTTTTATTAAAGATATCTTCATATACTTTAATATCTAAATCATTTTTTGTTATTTTATTGTAATGTCTAATTTGAAAACATCTATGACAAACTAATGATTCTAAACTATCATCTTCTAATAATTTAGGTAATACATACCCTAATTGAGTATTGTCATCACATTGAATTTTCGAACCACACCCAATACAGCTTAAATTAGAAATGTTTCTCATAATATTCCTCTAATCTTTCTTTAAATTTATCTGGAAATTTTCTTTTGATACTTCTTAAAACTCTTTTTTCATTAAATCTATTAACTTTAGTAATAAATCTTTCTGTTTTTTTATCAATAGCTTGAACTAATATCCCAGCAACACCAAATCTATTAGCACCGTAAATATCAGTCATTAATTGATCCCCAAAGAAAATAACTTCTTCTTTTTTAAATTCAGTTTTCTTTAAACCTTTTTTATACCCTCTTTTTAAAGGCTTAGTAGCAGATGAAACATATTCTACTCCAAATAAATCAGAAAAATGTTTTACTCTTGCTTTACCAGAGTTTGATACAACAATTATTTTAAATCCTATTTCTTCCATTTGTTTTTTCCATTCAAATAGTTTTTCGTTAGGAACACTCTCTTTGTAAGATATTAACGTATTGTCTAAATCTGTAAGTATTAATCGAAACCCTTCTGCATATAGTTTATTGTAATCAACATCATATATAGATTGTACATATTCATGTGGAAAAAATTTCTTTTTTGGTAAAAATAAATGTATCATTAAAAACACCTCCAATATTATGTAATTATACCAAAATTTATATATTTTGTAAATGAATCAGGGGCGAGATTATTGTTTAGTTTTTTTAGTTTTTTTATTTTTCCATTTTTTGGAGCACTTAAAAGTGAATCATATCCAGAAAAACTTACTCAGGAAGATGAAAAAATGTATTTAACACTTATGCAACAAGGTAGTAAAGAGGCTAGAAGCAAATTAATTGAACATAATTTAAGATTAGTTGCACATATAGCTAAAAAGTATGAATTAACTTTTGAGGAAAAAGATGATGTATTATCTATTGGAATTACAGGATTAATTAAAGCAGTTGATAATTTCAATTTCAATGCTACAAATAAACTAGCAACATATGCTGCTAAATGTATTGAAAATGAAATATTAATGCATATTAGAAGTAATAAAAACAAGAAAAATACTGTATCTTTATCTCAACCAATAGGAAGCGATAAAGATGGTAACGAAATTGAATTGATGGATATTGTTAAAGATAATACAGATTCTATTGAAGATATAATGTTACAAGATGAGTTAGTACAAAGATTAGGTACATCTTTAAAAATTCTTACTGATACTGAGTTAGATATAATTAAAAGACGTTATGGTATATTTGGTTGTAAACAACAAACTCAAAAAGAAATATCCGAAATTTTAGATATATCAAGAAGTTATGTATCTAGAATAGAAAAAAGAGCATTAATGAAATTGTATTTACATATGATTCAAGAAGAAAAAAATAAAAAGCGCTAATAGCGCTTTTGAAACGCACCCCATTTCTTGGACACATAAATAAAATGTGTTACAATACAAGAAATGGGGTGTTTTTATTATGGCAAGAAAAAATAGAAAGTACGAACCTGAATTTAAAATTAAAGTTA
>JAWXUF010000034.1:0-12892 GCA_044432865.1 bacterium
TGATGATATTAGATTTATTAGAAGATTAGTAAGAGACACATCTACACGCGGTAGAACACAAGAAAGTGTAATAAATCAGTACTTAAAAACTGTTAAGCCAATGCACTACAAATACGTTAAACCAAGTAAAAGATATGCTGATATTATAATACCAAATGATAAACAACACGAAGTTGCTGTTGATATTATAATAAGTAAAATTAAAGAGATAATAAATGGAGGTAAAATATGATTGCTATAGTATGTGCAATGGAAAATGAACTAGCATTTTATAAATTAAAATTAGAGAACTTAATTACAGTGACACACTCGAATCAAGAATTTTTAACTGGTGATTTAAGTGGAAAGAAAGTTGTATTAACTAAATGTGGTATTGGTAAAGTTAATTCTGCTGTAATTACAACTATTTTAATCCAAAACTTTAAACCAAGTGTAATTATTAACACTGGTATTGCTGGTGGAGTAAAACCACTTCAAACAGGAGATATTTTTATTGCAAATAATTTTGTGTATGGTGATTTTAATTTAGAAGTTTTCGGATATGCTAAAGGACAAGTTCCTGGAATGGAACAATTCTTTGAATCTTCTTCTAAACACTCTTCTTTATTTAAAGAATATTTAAATTCAACTAATGTTTCATTCAAAGATGGACTAGTTGTTACTCAAGACTCATTTATTACGTCTTTATCGCAGTTAAATGGTTTATCTGATAAATTAATAGCCTCAGATATGGAAGGGGCTTCTATGGCTCATACATGTAAACTATTTGATATTCCGTTTCTATCAATTAGAATAATTTCTGATGTTATTGATAATGAGAAACAAATTGATAACTACCAAGAGTTTGAAGATGAAGCTGCAAAACTTAGTAGTAAAATTACATATAAATTCTTACGTGATTCAAAAATATAAATTAAAAGGAAATCGAAAGATTTCCTTTTTTTCTATATAAAAAAGAAAACATTACATTTGCAATGTTTTCTTATAATAATTAAGCTCTAGCTTTTTTAACTGCAGCAACAAATTGCTCAGCTAATTTAGTTACACCAGCATAATCACCAGTTTTAGCAGGTCCAGTTAAGTCTCCACCAACACCAACAGCAACAACACCAGCTTTAATCCATGTATCAACGTTATTTAATGATACACCACCTGTAGGCATGATATTAGCTTGAGGAAGAGGCCCTTTAACAGCTTTAACATAATCAGCACCTGGTAATGAACCTGGGAATAATTTAACGATATCACATCCAGCTTCCATAGCTTTAACTACTTCAGTAATTGTGATGCATCCTGGCATATAAGGAACTTGGTATCTATTACATAATTGTGCAGTAGCTAAATCGAATCCTGGAGAAACGATATATTCAGCACCAGCTAAAATAGCAATTCTAGCAGTTTCAGAATCTAAAACTGTACCAGCACCTAAGATTAATTGTTCTTTAGTGAAATTCTTTTTTAATTCTCTTAATACAACATCAGCTTGATCTACAGTAAATGTAACTTCAATAGCAGGAATTCCACCATTGATACAAGCTTCAGAAATTTTGATAGCTTTTTCAACTGATTCAGCTCTAACTACAGCAACTACACCAACATCAGTGATTTTTTTGATTACTTCGATTTTTCTCATTTTATTTTCTCCTATTTTACTTGTTTTCCTATATAAGATGATAAACCACCATCTACATATATAATTTGCCCATTAACAAAATCTGATGCACTAGATGATAAAAATATTGCTGGACCCATTAAATCTTCAGGATTTCCCCAACGACCCATAGGTGTTTTAGATTTAATAAATTTATCAAACGGATGATCTGCTCCATCTTCCTGTTTAGTTCTTAATGGTTCAGTTAAAGGTGTGGAAATATACCCTGGACCTATTCCGTTACATTGAATATTATATTCACCATATTCTGATGCAATATTCTTTGTTAACATTTTTAGTCCACCTTTTGCAGCAGCATAAGCTGATACAGTTTCCCTACCAAACTCACTCATCATAGAACATATATTTATAATCTTACCACTTCTTTTTTTCATCATTGACGGCAATACAGCTTTCGCCATTATGAATGGACCAATCAAATCAACATTAACAACATGGTTAAAATCAGTTACTTCCATTTCGTGCATTGGAGTCCTTTTAATTATCCCAGCATTATTAACTAGAATATCAATTTCTCCTATATTAGCTTCGATGTGTTTTATTGAACTTATTACTTCATTTTCGTTTGTAACATCAAATACGTAACCATATGCTTTAATACCATCTTGTTTATATTGATCCAAAGCTCTATTTTTTGAATCAAGAGAGAAAGTATTAAATACAATAGTAGCTCCAGCGTTAGCTAACCCCTTAGCGATACCGTATCCAATACTTTCTTTTCCTGTTCCAGTTATAAGTGCTATTTTACCTTTTAAATTAAACATAATAATAGCTCCTTATTTTTATTATCTTTGAACTCTACCGTTAGTGTTACCACCAGCTAAACTTTCAACTTCTTCTTCAGAAACTAGATTGAAATCTCCATTGATAGTGTGTTTTAAAGCAGATGCAGCAACAGCAAATTCTAATGCTTCACCTTGAGTAGGTTTAGTTAATAAACCATGAATTACCCCACCAGAGAATGAATCTCCTCCACCAACACGGTCAACGATTGGGTTAATATCATATCTTTTTGATTCATAGAATTCTTTACCATCATAGATTAAAGCTTTCCATCCATTATGAGATGCACTGAAAGACTCTCTTAATGTAGTAATGTTATAAGTAAATCCAAATTGTTTAGACATTTGAGTAAAGATAGCTTTGTATCCTTCAGCTCCAGTGTGTCCACCTTCAACGTCTGCATCTGGTTTAAATCCTAAACATAATTCAGCATCTTCTTCATTACCAATACATACATCAACATATTCCATTAAAGGAATCATAACTGCTTGAGCTTCTTCAGTTGTCCATAATTTTTTACGGAAGTTTAAATCTACAGAAACTGTTACACCATGTTTTTGAGCTGCTTTACAAGCTGCTAAAGTTACTGCTGCAGCTTCTTTAGAAATCGCAGGAGTTATCCCTGACCAATGGAACCAAGAAGCACCTTTCATAATTGCATCAAAATCAAAATCAGCAATTGTTGCTTCAGCAATAGCAGAAGCTGCTCTATCATAAACTACTTTAGAAGGACGCATAGAAGCTCCTGTTTCTAAAAAGTAAATACCAACTCTATCTCCACCACGAGCGATATAATCAGTTTTTACACCATATTGTCTAACAGCATTAACAGCTGATTGTCCAATTTCATGTGTAGGTAATTTTGTTACGAAATAAGCTTCATGTCCGTAATTAGCTAAAGATACAGCAACGTTTGCTTCTCCCCCACCATAAACTACATCAAATGAATTACTTTGTACAAATCTTTTATTTCCTTCAGTAGAAAGACGTAACATGATTTCTCCTAATGTTACAACTTTTCCTAATCCTTGTTTAATCTTTTTTGCCATGATTAAATTCTCCTTATTTTTATATATATTATTAACATTTTAGGCCATAGTTCATAAAGAACTTGGCCTAATTTGTTATTTAAATGTAGTTAAAGATTATAATAAATCTTGTCCACCGTTGATTTGAACTACTTCACCTGTCATGAAAGATGCTTTTTCAGACACTAAGAAACTGATAACAGTACCAACTTCACTAGCTTGTCCTAATCTTTTCATTAAGATGTTATTTTTCCAAGATTCAAATACTTCTGGCTTAGTAGCTCTGATTTGATCATGGAATGGAGTATCGATAGTACCTGGAGATACTGCGTTTACTCTAATTCCGAACTCAGCTAAGTCTTTAGCTAAAGCTCTAGTTAATAATAATACTGCACCTTTACTTACACCGTAAATACCAGCACCTGGTCCACCAGCGTTATATGCTGCGTTAGATGCAAAGTTGATGATTGATGCATTTTCTGATTTTTTTAAGAATGGAATAGCTGCTCTAGATGCAAAGAATGCTGTATCTAAATTTAAAGCCATAACGCTTCTAAAGAATTCAGTAGTCATTTCTTCGAAACGAGAACGTCCTCCTAAACCACCAGTGTTATTGATTAATACATCGATAACTCCGTGTTTTTCTCCGATTGTTTTGATTCCTTCATTAACTGCAGCTTCATTAGTTCCATCGAATGGATAAAATTCAACTGTAGCTCCTGCTTTTTCTAATTCTGCAACAGCATTTTTACCTGCTTCAGCATCAATACCATTTAAACAAATTGTATATCCATCTTTAGCTAATTCTTTAGCTGTAGCAAGACCGATACCACCTGTACCACCTGTAATAACTGCGATTTTTTTCATAATTATTTCCTCTTTCTTTTCTAGACTATAAAAAGTCTTTTCTCATAGGTGTGAAAATATCAATTAACATACCTTTTTTTAAACATACTGCACCATGCATTATGTTTGGCTCTTTATAAAGCGAGTCTCCTGCTTTAACTAATTTAGTTTCCTCACCGATCGTGAATTCAAATTCACCAGATACAATGTATGTACATTGTTCATGAGGATGGTTGTGCATTGCACCAATTGCACCTGTTTCAAATGCAACTTCACAAACCATTAGGTTATCATTGTAAGATATAACTTTTCTAGTTACACCATCACCCACTACTTTTGCTTCAATTTCATCATTGAAGAAGTAATGTTGAATATCTTTTTCATTTACACTCATAGTCATTTTATATTCAATTTGTGTTCCAGTTTCTCTAACAAGAATAGTAGTTCTTGTTTTATTAACAGGGTTGTCCATTGTTTGTAAAAGATATACTTCTTTTCCTTTAGCATCTACATCTAAACGAATAGCTTTACTATCTTTGTAAAAATCAAATTCAATTACATCTGCATTAGTTTTTACACGTTTTACATCAACAATATGTTCATACCCGTTTTTATCAAATCCTAAAGATGCATCTTCTAACACTAGGTTAGGTACAAATTTAATATCTGATTCTAAATGGAATACATAATCAAATATTGCCTCCTTTTTTGCTACTACTTTATATATATCAATAAAACCATCATTTGTCAACTTAATGTTACGAATATAGTCGACATTTGGGTAAACATTTTTAGCTTCACATTCAATACTATTTTTTGTATAGTTTATAGTATTTCCTGGACTAGTAGAAACAATATCTTCACCATTCATAATGATTGTATTGTGTGCTAAAGATTTTGTATGCCATTCTTTACATAATCTTGCTCTATACCCAGCATTACTAATATCTCTACTTATTAAATCATCTTGATGCATAACCTCGATATTAATTAAATCAGGATGTGCATGAGATGGTGTATTCATACCATACTTAACAAATACATTTAAGTCTTTATTTCTTAACATTGCAAAACTTGAAGAAGGATAATTTTGAGTTATTGGATAAACAACTTTGTAATCATTTATGTCAATATCCGTATTTAATAATAAACCTTCTAAAGCAATCTCGTTGTTAATATAATAAGGTTTAGATAAAGGTAATTGAGTCCTTGGTAATTTATTATTTTCAATATTTTTTAGTAAGTTACCAATTTCACTATCAACTCCAAAAGCTTTTGCAGCTGTATGATAAATATAGCTATATGTTTTTAAATTAACACTTGGCCAACCATCATTTGGATTTGGAAGGAAGTGATTATCGAATGCATAGTTATATGCACTAATAAACATTTTTTCCAAAATTGCTTCTTCTTTTCCAAATTCATAATTATACATTTTTGAAAATAATAATAAAGTACTCATTCCCTCTAATGTAAAGAAATTATAATGTATTGATCCTTCATACCAGAACCCATCCACAGTAACACCTTCATTAAGTTGTTTTCTAATATTGAATGGACCATTAAAAGCATACTCAATCATTTCTTTATCGTTAAAGAATAATCCAATTGTTCCAATTGCAGAATTTTTCCAACAAGAAATGTTATGTACTTTATCAACTTGTGGTTTTAATAATTTAAAGATTTCTTTGAATAAATTTTCATAAACAAAATCTAGGAATTCCTTATCTAAATCATCTTTTACTATTTCAAGTGTTTGAATCATTCTTATTGTTATAATAGATTCATTCAATCCTTGTGGTAAAATCCTACCACAACCCCACTTCATTTCTTCGATAGTATCAAATTCTAATCTCTCTTTATTATGAAGTCTAAATTTAGTGTAATTTTCAGCATAAAATCCAATGATTTTCTTTACAATGTTTAAATGATTCACATCATTTGTTACTTTATATACTGCTGCAGCCTTCCAAGCGTTAAGAATTGCTTGATTTCTATAAAAGTACACCCAAACTCCATCATAAATAGGATCTTTGAATGTCTTTCCACATACTTCACATTTATGATCATGCGGCTTGTTAATATCAAATATTAATCGTCCTCCATCATGATCACAGAAGTAGTTGTGTCCCCATTCACTCATAAGTGATGGATCATCTTTAAATGAAGCGGAAAATTCTTCCGCTTCTTTTTTCATTATATTAATAGAATTTTTATATACAGGGTTTTTCTCTATTGCATTTAAAAAGTTACTATTTAAGTACTTCATTTAATCCATCAACATGATGTACATCGTTAGAATTAGCATTAACTAGTTCTTTACCATTTAATGTACATGAAGTCCCGTTAATTAAAGTAACTGAAGTTACATTGTTATTTTCAGTTGTTACATATAAAGCTTCCCCGTTAAATACAAATCCTAAATCATTATTAAATAATACATATTCATTTCCATTAATTTTCGTATAATTTTTAGTTGTTTCAATAGTTGATTCATTTAAATTATATACTTGATAGAATTTTTGTTCCTTAACTTTATTAGAAGAAGAGAACGATAATGTTTTCATAAATACTTGGCAATAATTTTCTGGTTCTTGTGTAGTCATTACAGCTTTAACTTCTTGATTAAATTGAGATGCAGTAATATCTTTATCTGATGTTACAGAATACTCCATTTTTTCTAATGAATCTGTGTAAGTATAAGTTCCATTATTTTCTTTCGGATATGTATCAGCATTTAATACTGTTTGGTAAGTGTGTTCTTTGTTAGAAGCTACAGAATCAATCATAACAATATATCCAAGATTGTTTGTTATAACTAATCTACTTACATCAGTCATTTCTAATTCAGTATCCATTGTTTTTGCTGTTTGACCTTTAAAAATAGTTAAGTCTTTATTATTGTAAAAATATTCTAATTCTCCATAAAAATCATTTACAGGATTAAAGTTAGGATTTTTATCCATTTCTGCATATACAGATTTCATGTAAACATCATTTACATTATCAACTGCACATGTTTTACCATCTACTACAACCACACTATGGTGAGTAGGCATGATATTTCTATTATATCCATCTTCAGTCGTGAAGAATGCTCTTCCTTTATTTAAGATAAAAGAAGTATTATCAGGATGGTGATGAGATAAACTTAATACTTTCCAATTTTTAGTTTCATTGATTTTCCAAGCTTCTTCCCATTGCTTCTTACCACCAGGGTATCCACATTTAAATGAGAAAGTAGTCGCTTGTGTATCAAAACCTGTTCTTACACATACTAAACCTAAATCTTCGAATACTCTAGTTTTAGGTAATTTATTTATATTTTTAGGTTTTACACTCGGTTCATACCACATTAAGTCTAATGCTGCTTGTGGTAAAACATGAGGTTTTACTTTACTACAATATGCTTCTTCATATAAGAATTCATCAGTAACTAAGTTTCCAAAATATTGAGCGAATCCATTTTTATATTCTGCTGCTGTTTTATAATAAACACATGGTACATGTCCACTATATCTATCATGAGCATCTCCAAAGTTATGCTGTCTTTTTAGATCACCAGCACTTTGATATAATCTATAGAAGAATGTATTTTTCAGATATTTAGATTTTTTAAAGTAGTTAATTCCTTCTTGTACATTTAATAAATGCGCATAAATGAATAACCACATTCCACCATAATTCCAATAAACAACACCTTCATAATTACTTCCGTCATCAGACATTAAACCGAAAACAGTTTTAAAATTCTTTTTACATTCAGTTATGTATTTAGGAGCTAATTTATATTCACCTTCTAAAGCATAACCACATGCAGCTAGTCCAGTCATATTAATCCAGTTATGATTTTGGAAATAGTTAGTAGACCATCCACTTCCTTCAGTATCTTTTTTGTAATCATACATGATTTTTGATTGTAAAATCAATTTTTCTCTAATTAATGTTTTTTCTTCATCATTTAAATAATCTTTTAACCAATCATACCCTAATGATAAACCAAACATAATCCATGAAGCACTTAAATCAACATTCACTAAATGAGCATTACCCCAAACATTATATTTACATACAGTAAACATAAATCTTTTTGCTTCTTCTAAAAATCTTTCATCTTCACTAACTAAATATGCTAAACCTAAGTTAACAATTGCAATACCCATATAAGTAGAACTTACTTTAGGATGTTCTTCAGGTAAATACATTACAAAGTATCTATCACATTGGTCTAAAAGACGTAAATATTGTTTACGTCTTGTAGTTGCCATTTCTTTTTTGATTGTCTCTAAGTTATCTAAAAATACGTATTTTCTCATTATTTTTCACTACTCTTTTCTTTAATTTCTTTATTTTCTTTATTTTCTTTCACTTTATATATATAGTTTGATATTGCAGTAATAATTAAATATGCAATTAGGAAAAAAATCCCAAATGTTATTGGTTCAACCCCAAACTTTTGAGTATCGCTTGAATAATCAAAAAGTGAATTTATCACTAAGTTTATTGTTCCATATACGAATAAAGTAAATATTGAACAAAGAATACATTTAAAGGCTTCTGCTAATTTAACAAAAGCCCCTTCAATGATTGTTCGTTCATAATATTTTTTATTAATAATTTTTCCGTTACGTTCAACGTCGAACATTGAATATATAACAGGGTGGAATAAAAACATGTTAGCAACTGCAACTGCGATACCTAATAAAATGGCACCACTTAATCCAGTTAAACCTAATCCCATACCACACATAAAGTAAATAGCACCTATAAGCCACCATCTTAAAACAGCTATTTTAACGCTATCTGGTATTCTTGAAAGAAATGACGCTTCATTTTTATCCATCATACCACCTCTTATTTTTTAAATTTGCTTAAACCAAGGAATACTAATGATACTACTTTTGAAGAAATAACAGTGATCGTTAATATAAGAGCCATTAATACATTCATCGAATCTTCTGGTTTGAAATTTTCTAAACTGAATTTATATCCATCTACATACAATATCGCTAAATATATACCAAATCCTATTGATACAGCAGCACATACTGTTGTAACTATTAATGATTTAATTTTAGTATCACCTATTCTAGTTGCATTAAATAAACAAGATAATCCTGTTAATACAAACATAAACATGATAAAACCACAATAAGTATTAGTTAATAACGTTAATGCATCATTATGTACAGGTGTTAATGCTAAATGTCCTATTGTAGCAATGATCATAATAATTTTATGAATGCTTAATAATTTGTTCTTTTTCATCATTACACCTCGCTTATTTTATTAGTTGTTTCTTTATCAAAGAAATGAACATTTGATAAATCAAACATAACCTTTAGTTTTTGCTCATTGTTATAATCACGAGCATCAACTTTTGCAACAACTTTTTGTCCATTGAAATTTAAACTTAATTCATAATTTGATCCTAAGAATTCAACAAAATCTACATCTAATTCAAGTGTTTCATAATTGTTATTTGAGAAAAATAAGTTGTTACATTTTATAAATTCAGGACGAACTCCCATAACTACTTCTTTTCCGTTTAAAGATTTAATATCTTTCAGTTTGTTAGAAGGAATATTAAATTTTTGTTTATCTACAACAAAACAATCACCTTCAATTTTACCTTCAATGAAATTCATTGTTGGTATACCAATAAATGAAGCAACAAACATATTTGTTGGATTTGAATAAATATCAAATGGAGTTCCAATTTGTTGCACATAACCATCTTTCATAACAACCATTCTATCAGCCATTGTCATAGCTTCAATTTGATCATGCGTTACATATAACGTTGTAATACCTAACTCTTTTTGTAAATCTACAATCTCTGAACGTGTTTTTTCACGTAATTTAGCATCAAGATTTGATAATGGTTCATCCATTAAGAACATCTTTGGTTGTCTTACAATAGTTCTTCCTAGTGCAACACGTTGTCTTTGACCACCAGAAAGATTATTTGTTAATCTGTTAAGATAGTTTGTTAACTCTAATTTTTCAGCAGCATCTTTAATTTTTAAATGAGATTGAATTTTGTCTTCGTGATTAATTCTCATTGATATCCCAACATTTTCATATACAGTCATATGTGAATATAATGCATAATTTTGAAATACCATCGCAATATCTCTATCAACTGGTGCTAAATCATTAGCTAATTTTTCATCTATCTTAAATTCTCCAGCTGTAATTGACTCTAAACCAGCTACCATTCTTAATGTAGTTGATTTTCCACAACCTGACGGTCCAACTAATACAATGAACTCACCATCTTCGATATCTAAATTGAAATCAAATACAGCTTGAACACCATTAGGATAAATCTTATCAATATTTTTTAAAGTAATTTTAGCCATTTTTCCACCTACTTAGACATTTGGATTGAAGATATTGATCCATCTTCAATGTATTTTTTTCTTAATTTTATTTTTTGAATACTAATAAATCCAGCAACAAGATTTAACCAAGATATCGCTATAGTAACAACAATAAATAATACAAACTCTTGAGTAACATTTAGAATAAATGGAACTGTGTAAAAGCGTGTCGCTACATAAACTCCAAATACTATTGCTAATATTGAAGATTGTTTTTTATATACCTTGTTTTCTAACGCCATTGTAAATAATAATAATAGAAAACAAATATTAACTATGATAAATATACCAATTAAATAATTATATTCCATTTTACTTAACATAAAAATTAAATAGAACAATTCTAATAACACTGATAACAAAATGAAATAGTAAGATACAGTGTTAGGTTTGTAAAATAACATGTCTACCATTGCTTTTTCATTACTTGTTTTTACATTTTCATTAACCATTATTTTCACCTACATTCTGTTTTAAAAACTTAAAATGATTAAATATAGTTATCGCAATTAATCCGATAAAGATAGTTATTACTATAGGATAAATTATTAATCCAGCATTCAATGTTGTAACATTTAAATTGTAAGTCCATGATGATACTTGTTCTTTGTAAACATTATCTAAAAATGTTGGATCAGTGTATAAATCACGTAGTCCTGTAATTTGTAATACAGAATATAATATTCCACCAACTTGTACAGTTGATAAAACTCCAATCGCTATCATAGCAATTTTATCACAAACTTTTCTATAGCATTGTAAACCTACCAATGATGCAACTAATACAAATCCTGCTATAGCAACATAAAATGTTGTAAAATTAAGACTTTGCATCCCATCATGGAAGTTAATTATAGCTCCATTGTATCTTTCGTTATCAAACACCCCAAGTAATGCATAATCTGTCATAAAGTATAACGAATATATAAAAGTTGTAACAACCGCAAGAATAGCAGCCACCATTAGCACTTTTTGTATTTTAAATGTTTTTTCCATAATTTTCTCCTTCTTCACAAGTATTTCTACCTATTTCCAAGTATTTCTACTTCTAAAATTAACAACTAAATTAATTGTTAACTTTAGAAGTAGACAGAGAGAATTTTCTCTGCCTACCTTTAATAATTTTATTCTTCTTCTCTAGCTTCAAGCATTTGCTCATAAGCCATTTGATATGTTTCGATATACATTTTAATATTTTTTTCAGTGAATTTAGCTTGATATTCTGTAACAGAATATGCCATTTCAATACCTGAAGGTGCACCACCTGCAGTTTTATACATTATTACGTTAAATAATAATTGATAGAACGCTTCTTGTGGTTCATATAATGTAACATTACTTTGTAATGCTTTCCCCATAGAGAAAGTCGGTGGAACTAACGTATAATAATTAGAATTAGTACCTGTTTTACCTGTACCTTCATATGTAGGCATGTTAACAGTAGATTTTTCAATCATATCTAATCCAGCAAATCCACGTTCAGAAGTATATTGGTATTCGAATCCAATTTCTTTAGCAAATCCTACTGGCATTAATGCACCAATATAATCACGTAAGAATTCAGATAAATCTCCATCTGAATTTAAGTTAGCTTGGTCAGTAACCCAATCTTTGAATACAGGATATTCATTTGGAGTATCGAAATGTTCACTATCCCATACAGCATCTTCAACTAATAATGAATCCATACCATAATTTTGCATTTTACTTCCCTCTTCAGAGAACATATAATCAAATAATTCGATTGCAGCAGCAATTTGAGCTTTATTTGATCCAGAAGTTGAAATTGACCAACCATCTGGTTTGATTGTACGTGAATTATCCACATAGTATTGCCAAACTCCATTTACATTTGCAACAGGAGGTAGAACAACTTCTACATTATCATTTAATGAATCTGCAGTAGATGATGCGATCCAGTCAAATGACATTAATCCATATTGATTTGTTGAATTGTC
The DNA here is from genome assembly GCA_044432865.1 of bacterium. Classification (GTDB taxonomy): domain Bacteria; phylum Bacillota_I; class Bacilli_A; order Acholeplasmatales; family Anaeroplasmataceae; genus JAWXUE01. The sequence continues at coordinate 12,674 of JAWXUF010000034.1, forward strand.
ATCACTACCATATAATTGAGTACGGAAATTCCCTGAGTTTGAATCATCTAAAGATTCAGCATGAATTAATCCTTCAGCAAACATTTCAGATAATTTTTCTAAAACTCCATACATTTCATTAGTATTGTAAGTGTATTGAATTTGTCCTGCATCATCAAATACCCAACGTGAAGTATATGAATCCGATCCAAACGCTCTTACACCATCAAAATAAGTAGC
>JAWXUF010000035.1:0-12802 GCA_044432865.1 bacterium
GTATCATTTAATCTCTCCTATTTACAATAATTTTAGAAAATACCATTACTTTTGGCAATTTCCTTTTTTACTGTTATTTTTAAAATAGGTCTTTAAAAAGTTCTATTTCATATAGGATTATATTAAATTGATACACACTGTTACTCTACCTGATATTTTTGTAGTTTTTTGCATTATACACTAAAAACATTTATATTTTTGTCGGATTTTGTCGAAGCAAAAAATACAGAACATTTTACTGTTCTGTATTACAATTTATACTTCTTTATTTATTTCTATCATAAAATAATCTTCTTTGAAAAGATATAATGCTGAACAAAAGTCCTCTACTGTTTGACATTCTTTAAAATAATTGTCAATAACATCAAGTCCACCTCTAACATATTCATCAATCAATACTTCAGCTTCCTTATCATCTGATTTAGTAGCGGTAAATGATTTTTTAATATTCTCTTCTACAGTAATATTTTCATTATTTATGAAATTTGCAAATCTAGAAATTGTATTAAGTTCTACTTTACATTTACTTATTTTTTCATGAAATATTGTTACTGAACCTTCACCGCTTTTTTTACTTCTTTTATTATTTATAATACCAATCATAGCTGCAATCATATAACAATCCATACTGGTATCAAAAATAAAAGTATCAATATTATTGTTATTAACATTTTTTAAAATAAAGGATATAGTATTTTCGCTTTGTTTTGTTTTAGAATATTTTTTCAAAATGTTTGCTTGACTTCCTGTGAATTTAATATCCGTATCAAACATTATTTCACCTCCTGAATTTCAGCTTCTATCTCTGAAATTTTATTTATTTTATAGACTTTACCAATTTGGTTACCCATTTGAATTTTTGCTTTAGAATAATCTTTTTCCATCACAACAATAATTACTTGTTTACAGTATTTTGGAAGTTCTCTACTGATATTATTTATATGAGTATCATCTAAACTAGAAAAAGGTGCATCCATAACTAATGGATAATTACCATCCACAACTTCCTCTAACATATCTTCGGATTTTTCTTGTTCTTTTAGCAAACTCATCAAACCAGCTACAAATGAGAAATTTTTAACTGTCATAGCACCTGTAGATCCATTCAAATTTTTCCCTTTATATAATGTAGAGACATTATAATTTTCATCAATTTTAATTACACTATCCTCACCTCTATACATATCTTTAAATATTGAGTCAACTTTCGACTCCAAAATTTGTCTTTTTTGTTCTTTTCTCTCTTCGTAACCTTTATTTAAGCTATTGTATATACTCTTAGCGTATGTTACACTTCTCTTAATAAGTTGATTACTACTTGAATTTTCAAGTGCTTTGTCACGTTTTTTTTCAGCTACTTGAATTTCTCTATCACAGTTTGGGATTACTGTATTTTCATTATGCTCAATTGATTTGCTCTTTAATCCAATTTGAATTTTCCATTCATCAATTTGATCTTGTATATATCCAACATCGTCCTTACCAGAGATTAATCTTTTAATTTCTGATAACTCTTCATCATTCTTGTTAAATTGTTCCCATGAATCTAATAACGCATCAATGTTATCAGTTAAATCATTATGTAATGAATTAGCCCTTTGACAGTTATGAAAATTTTCAGTTATAAAGTTTTCTATATATTGTGAATAATTATTAGGTTCCATATGATTTTTCGCTTCTAATAATACATTAATTAAACTTGGATTAGATCTTAAACATGTACCACATAAACACACACCACTCTCAATGATTTGATCGACAGCTGCTTCATTAATATCAGTAAAACCTTTCCCTTTAGAAAAACTTGAACTTTTTAAATAATCTTCAACATCATATTTAACATAAGCTTTAGCAAACAATGAGTTTAATAATGATGATTTATAATTTATTGAATTGATCATAGAAGAATATTTAGAATCTATTCTTTGAATTAAATTATTATTTTCTTTATCAATTTCTTTTTTTCTATTTTGGTTTAAAATTAAATTTTTATTAGCATCTAATGTTTGTTCATTTTTAGCAATATCTTCTTTAAATTTTTCAATTTCTTCATTATATAAATTATTTGTATATTTCTTAGTTTCTATTTCAGCGGTATTATCCATGATGATTCTATCACACTCAGTTATTATTGCAATATTATTATAATCATCCGCTGAGTAACCACTTTCTAATACTCTAACTACACTTTGACTATTTCTAGGATGGAAGTAGTCCATTAATTTCTCTGTAACACTTAATCCTAACATCTTTGAAACAGCATTCTTAAGAGTTGACTTTTTTACAATATCATTTATCTTATTTTTTTCACCATCAAAGAAAAAATATTCTTTTAAATCATTGTTTAGTATATTATTAATTTCCATTGTAGCATCACTTGCATGAAGACTTATAGTACCCATATCAGGTAATGATTTATATACTATTGTTTTTGGTTTAAAATTATTGAAATTTTCTTCATCAATTTTTTGATAAATACATGTAGTTTTTATTTTATAATCAATAGAGTTGTGTTCAATCTTAACAGTCACCGAAACTTCTTCTTCTTCACCAATTTTCATAGATGTTCTAATATTTGCACTTAATAAATTATTATCCTCAAATAGTTTCTCTTCTTGATATAAACACCAAATAAACCCCTTTACTAATGTTGTTTTCCCAAATGTATTATCACCTAATATGATTGTATAACATTTATCATCATCATAAGAAAATTCGATGTCAGGAGTGGAAATAAATTGTCTGAAATTTTTTAAATTTATTGATTTAATTTTCATTTTTTACCTCCGCTTTAATCATGTCTGCAATTTTTTGTAACGCTGAACTTTTTGTTGTGCCAGATTTTTCTTTTTCCTGTATAATCCTCAAAGCTTGTAATAACATTTTTTTTCTTTTTTCCGTATCTATTTCTACTACTTCATTACTCATACAAATCTTCCTCCCTTATTATATTCAATTCATATGCTTGTTCTATCTCTTCAATAAGTTTAAAACTTTCTCTGGAATTTATCGCAATTTTAGAGAAACATTTTATTCTATCAAACTCACGCTTTACTAAACTCAAATCTATTTTTCTATCTTGTTCTGAAATATTATCTACAGAAATTAAAAGTCTTGGTAAAGAAATAAAATCATAAATTTCAGAATAAATTTTACCTTTTGCTTTTCTTAATACTCTACCTCTTCTTTGTATATATTCTTTTGGATTAGTACTGCTTGCTAATATGAACGCCCTATTGATACAAGGAATATTTACACCTTCATCTAAACATTTTATTGCAACTATTCCATTTATATCTTGATCAACAAATGAATTGATTATTTCTTTCCGAACTTCATTACTTTCATCTGCTGTAAATTTAGAAACTTCCATATTAAAATTAGATTGAAGTTCATTAATAACTACTTCAATTTGTCTCTTATCCTCATCATCAAATATATCTTCCTCATAACTTACTGCACCACAATAAAAAAGCATATTCTTTTCTTTCTCCAAATCATTTTCCTTGATGATCTTTATAAGATTATTTATTTTACTCTTTGTTTCAGCTACGATTCTAGCTCTCTTAATTAACAATGATTTTAGTCCTGAGGGTAAGGAATTACTCTTTCTATCGTAATGATATGTATTTATCTTCTTAGTTACTTCAATATATCTATCTAATTCATCACTATTAAAATAACTTACTATTGGAAAATAATAATACTTAGTTAATTTATCTTCTTGAATTGCTCTTTCTAATGAGTAGCTAAAAATTATTTTATCAAAATAATTTATTATTTTTTCAGTTCCTTCATTATCGTTATGTCTATGTATAGTTGCTGATAATCCTAATCTATATTTATAATTAACTTCTAAAGTTTTTGAAATTTTCGGTGCTCCAAAATTGTGTGCCTCATCAACTATAAACATGGTATCATTAGCAATTGAAATGAGTAAACTTTGTATATTTTCATTTGTAAAACTACTATTAGTTATTATAATACAACCAAATTTTTTTCTTTTCATTTTGAAATTATTAATTAATGACTTTAAGTTTGCTTTATATTTGTTGAAACTATCATAACACTTAATTACATCAATATTAAATAGCTTTGCTTCAGAAGACCACTGTTCTACTAGATGTGTGTACGGGACACATATTACTACAAATAGTCTACCTATTTCAGCATGTAGCTTACATATTGCTCCAAGTGCAGTAAAAGTCTTCCCTGTTCCAGTAGCCATATCTAAAATTCCATTATAATCATTATTTTCCCATTGACAAATAGCTTCTTCTTGATAATCATGTAATTTAATTTCTTCATTACCGATCATTTCTTTTTCTTCTCTATTACTTTTTAATTTTATTTGTAATAAAATCTCAAGTAATTCTTTATCAAGATTAGTGTAATCATTAGTTGCTTTATGATATTTCATCAATCTATTTTTAACAATCTCTGGAAAATCCAAAGTTAAAACACCATCTTCTTTGTTATTCCAAAGTTTTTCAAAATCATTGTTGATATCTATACATCTTGATTCTAAGTCTGAATTTTTCCATGAGCAAAAAACTGAAATATCTTCATAATTAACTGTGAAAGCATTATAAGTATCATTAGCAGACCCTGTCATTGCTACCATATTATCATCTCTATCGACAAATATTCCAGTTTTAGTGTGTAAGATCCCATCTGCTCTACTATCCGTAATTAGATAGGCAACTTTTATTTCTAATATATCTTTTTGTATTAGATAAGATAATAATCCGAAACGGTCATTTCTTTGTTCAAAACTAGAAAATTCATTTTCATCAAACAAGGAATTGAATTTGTCTTCAACTTTAGCTTTTTCTCCATTTAGAATCGCATCATACTCAACCTGTTTGATTTGGTGCGAGATAATCATTTTAATCTTGCCTTTATTTTGTGCCAATTGAATTAATCCTATTGATAATTTAAGAAGAATACCTGCAGTAAAATAAGCAGTTGTTCTATAATAATTTATAGCATTAGATAAACAAGGATTATAAAATTCTTCTATAACATCTTCTAAATATGTTTTATACCTTCGTTTGAATTCATATGTTTTCAAACTCATTATACCACCTCGCTTAATGCTGTAATTAATTTTTTTATTTCTTCTTTAGTATTAAATATTCCTAAACTCACTCTCACTGTACCGTAATTTTTTTTAAAATCTAAAAAGTTATGTATATACGGCGCACAGTGATAACCTGTCCTAACACAAATATTGAACTCTTCAGCTAGTATTGTACCTAAATCATCAGTCATAAATCCTTGTACATTAAACGATACTATCCCACAACTTATATAATCTTTAGGAAGATAAATAGTAACACCATCTATCTTCTTAAGTTCATTTATCAAATAGTTAGTTAATTCTTTTTTTATTGACTTATAATCTTCTTTTTGTAGAAAATCTATAGCGCAATTAATACTATATATACCAATTGAATTAGGACTTCCAGGTTCAAATCTTAATGGTTCTATAGTAGGCATTTCTAAATTTAATGAGTCAGATCCAGTGCCTCCAACTTTTGTTAAATTAAGATTAGTTTTGCCAGTTTTAATATAACCTGCAATTCCAAACATTGCATATAAAGACTTATGTCCAGCAAATACAACAAAATCAGTATTTGTTGTATCCACGGGATAAATAGCAAAACTTTGAGCACAATCTAAAACAGTTATACAGTCCTTTTGTTTACATAATTCAAATATTTTTTCATATGGTAATTCAAACCCAGTTACATTATTAACATGACTGATTGCTACTAGTTTCGGCTTATTTAAAGTTATAATATCTTTTAATTCATTTTCTTTTAAAGACCAAGTTTCTTTATCGAAAGGAATTATAATAATTTCTACTTTTAAATCATGTAGTGTTCTTATAACTGCGTTATGTTCAAAAGGAGAAACTAATACTTTATCTCCTAGATTTAAATTGCATCCTCTTAATATTAAATTTAAAGATTCAGTAGCTGATGAAGTAAATACAACATTACTAGAAGATGTATTAACTATATTAGCTAATTTAGTTCTTGTTTCTTCAATCATAGAATATGTATCTTTAGCACCTTTGTAACTACTTCTACCTGCATTAAATGAATAATTTTGCATTGCATAATTAATACCATCATATACTTCTTTAGGTTTTGGAAAAGTAGTTGCAGCATTGTCAAAATATATCATTTTTCTCCTCCTCTTTAGTTTATTATTTTATTTAAAACATTCTTTATTATCATTGCTTTTTCTTCATTAGATAAAGCATCACCATAATCTTCTATCTCTTCTAAAATATTATTATATAAAGTTTTACCCAATGTTGACATTTCAACATTAGATGTACTATTTTCAATATCATTTTTATTTATAGATAAATCTTTATCGTAATTAATAACAATATTTATAAATTCTTTTATAATATTTTTAAAGTTATTTTCTTTTTTACTATTCCAATCAGATAAATTACAGTTTAATGCTCCAGCTGATAAAGAGTTTATTGCATCTATATTATTATGTTCTATATTAGTCATAGATTTATATAGAGATTTATATTTATCGTCAAAAACTATGTTAGAAACTTGACTATTATCTTTTAACCATATATCTATTGTTGATTTTAAATTTCCGTTATATTTTGGATTAAATTCAGCACACAATTCTTTTGTAATTCTATTAGAATACTCAATTAATTTATCTTCGAATTCTTTTAAAATTGATATGATTTTATTAGACATTTCTGTTACTTTTACATTCAATGCTCTTGGTAATTCATCAAATATTAAGTCAAATGCATTAAGGTCTGCTTTCATAAATTCATTTTTAAATGATAATGCTTCATCAGATAAATGAATAATGTTGTCTCTTTTAGTGCATGATATAATAATTGGTTCTATATTAATTACTTTTCTTTTAAGTACATCAATTATTGATTGCACTTTTTTACTCAATGAAATTGTTGAATTAATATTGAAATGAATACACATATCATTTAACATTTTAATATTTTTGCTATTAATAGATTTAAAACTGAAGTAATAGTCGTTTGGATTATTTACTATTTTAGTTAAATTATTTGAATTAACAATAATATCTTTGTCTTTGTTATAGATAACTAATGTATTAAATTCAGATAATGATTTAGAATTTATAGTAGTAATTGCTTTTGCTAAATATAAAGTAATTACGCCTTCTCTTATTCCATAAGGCTTGCTTTTTAACTTTCCAACAAGCGATTTGAAGTGAACTTTACCTGAATTAGATTCTTTTAAATTGTTTGCTATCATTTCTACTATATTGTTATTATTTTCTAATGATTTAGTAAAAGCATAGTTGATAGTCCCCTCCGCTGATGTTGAACTAAAAACAGTGTCATTCTCATCTAAAAGAGAATCTATAATATTATTTCTTGCTTTAGTTATAACTGATGAAACATTATTTCTATTAACTAATTCATGATTTAAAACAACTGTATTTGTGTAAGTGTTGGTCAATGACTTATATAACACTTCGTTAATATTTTCTTCTTTATTACCATTTAATAATAAAATTGATGAATTGTATAGTTTTTCTAAATAGTTAGTTATTTCTTTAGATATATCAGCAATTAATACAGGCAATAAATTTATTGTATTTTCATCTAATTTGTTTTTGCTAGTCAGTACTTCTTCAGCTGATTCTAATAATTTAATTTGTTTTTCAATCTTAATATCAATTTTATTTTTTACATATCTCACAATTACATTTGATGCATTTAAAGTTTCTAAAGTTTCTTGAATTGACTTTAAACTTGATGAATCGTTATTAGATATGTTTAAAACAATACCATCAGTATTAGAAGGAATAATATTAGTTATATCATTTAATTCTTTAAAATCAGAAGAATCAATAAATACTTCCTTATAAAATCTTACCATTTTAAATTCAAAGTTATATTGATTAGATATTAAATATTTTTTATCATAAAATTTATTTAATGATTTACTTAAGTGGAAGTTATTTCTACTTTTCGTTAGGTTTTCCATTAAATCATATACTGATTTGTCAGACATTACTGAAAAATCTATACTATTATCATTAATATTTTGCTTTAATATATTTTTATTTAATAGTGTATCTACTAATTCTTTAATATCATTAGTGATTTTTCCTAAAGACATAGCTATGCTTTCTATAGAACAATTTAATCTCAATGGATCGTTAATTAATTTAATTACTGCAATAACTTTTATAATATCCTGCTGTTCTTTTTTAGGGCATAATTTACATGAAGATTTAACTTTATAATAAATGCTTTTATATTCATCATTTTCTTTTATTAATTCTTCAAAATAATCATATATGTTATTTACATTTAATAATTCTTTTTCATTGTTAGCTATAAAATACTTAAATGTTGAGTTTCCATCATCCGATAAAAACGTAAATAATGTTCTCTCGTTTTGAGCTACTATCTCAGATATTTGTATTAATGAAAATAAAGCAATTGGATTAAATGGTATCCCGTTATTAATAACATAATCTAATTGTTTTTCAGTAAAAACATTATTATCTTTTAGGTTATTGAATAACTCTTTATATTTTGTTTGAATTGTAGAAACTAATTGATTATATTCTTTTGTTTTATTTAAGGCACTACAAATAATTTGGTAATTTTCTTCTATAGATCTATCAAATCTAATTTGTTTAAAACGCCCTGCTATCTTAACAAAAGAATCACTAAGTTTTTTATCCTTGTTATATAAAGTGATTTCTTTATGAGTTATACAACAAAAGTGCATTTGGTAATCAGACTCTTGTTCACATTTTTCAGCTAATGATTGAATTTTATTTAATCTTTCAGCAAAATCTTTAGTATGATTTTCTAAGAATACACCAAATTCATCTGAAATAATAAATATACCAGAGTAATTATGAGACTTTAGTTTCATAGCAACATCTGAATATACAGAAGATATATCATTACTTACTAATGGGTTAAAAGATGTCCCATGAGTTATACACGTATGTAATTGTAAAAACTTTTCATAATATTTGTATTTAAAAAGTGATAATCCTTTTTTCAATTCTTCTAAAGTAACATCTAATTCATTTACACATTTATCAAATACATCCAAGTTTTCTTTATTTACTGTTTCCCATATTTTGATAGTTTTTAAACATTCACTATATGTAGATTGCGGTAAAACATCATATATTTTATGATTACGCAATGCATTTCCTACAGCCAATAAGTAATTTTGATTCATATCATTAAAACTATTATTATTTATAATTATAGGCAATAATGATATTTTTTTATTTTCTAATTCTTTTACTAAGCCAACAAGGTCTTCATCTATCTTTGAAAATTTATTTAATACAATTCCAAGCAATTCCTTATCTTCTCTCTTTGAAAGAAAATAAGTGATCATTAGCATTAAATAAGATTTACCTTTACCATAAGGACCTGATAAAAATGTTGAATGTTTCTCAGGATATCCTAATACAGACTTTATATACATTTTAATAACATCGCAAAGATCAGTAGTAGGAATGTATTGTAATATTTTATCTTTATTGTATAAATCATATTCTAGATTAACTGCTGATTTAAATTTATCATTAATGGTTATAAAATCATCATACATATTAATTTACCCCCTTAAAATAAGAGCAAAATATCTCATCTAATGATAATTGTCTTTCTATAGTTATTGTATTTAATCCAGCAGTTTTAACTACTGTAAGTAATCCATCTTTTTTCATTTCATCTAAATAAGAAAAAAATACACTTTTAGTTAAATTGAATATATTTAACGGATTATCTTTCGCTTCTAGAATATCTTCTATATTAAATGAGATAGTATGAGTGTTTTGAGTATTAATGAAACTTAATAAAGCAAAATATATAACTCTGTAATCTAAATCAAAATAAGTTGGAGTTTTTTTATTGTATATTCCATTCTCTAATGATAATAACTTTAATTTAGCTAATGGACAATTCATATTTTCCTCTGGATTTGATACTTCTTCAGCATAATACGATTTTAAAAATATAGAAATATCTGAATCTAACGACGAAGATGACACTTCGTTAAATTCTTTTGTTAATTTATTATTCAAATAAGAAAATAAATATTCTTTATCAAATGACTGAAAACTTAAGTTGAATATTTCGTTAAATATTGGATTATTATTAAAATTAGAGCTTAAATGATAATGGATAAACCATAAACTAAATTTATCATTTAAATATCTATCATATTTTATTAAAGTTTCACCGAAATTAGATAATACTATTTTTGCATTACCAGTTGTTTCAGTAATGTTTGCAGCTTTAATCCAATATCTAAGTGATTTAACCATATTAGAACCTAACCCAAGTATTTGAGTTCCATTTTCTTTTTTAAAACATTCATCATTTTCATTTATATAATTAATAGCTTTTTCAAGCCAACCTTCTCTTATAGAGAAAGTTTCATGTCTTTTTAATTTAAGTTCTCTCATTATTATCAGTCCTTCTTAATTTTCAAAACTTTATTGATATAACATCCATTATTGAAGTGTGTTACACATTCTAGACATCCAACACATTTTTGTTGATCTAATGTATATAATATTGATTCATTAGAAACATTTCCTTTTTGTGTGTTCAGTACTTTTATAGCTCCAAATTTACAAACAGCTTCACAATAAGTACATCCGATACAAGTTTGAAATTTATTAATTTGATTTTTTAAATACATTTCCGCGGTTTTCTTTTTTGAAAATAGAGTACTATTTCCTACAACAGTTATCTTCAAAGTATTTTGACCTAATCTACCACTTAATTTTAAAATTGGTGTATTGTCTTTTCTACTCATAACATAAACTTCGTTTAGTAATTTTTTACCAATATCATAATTCAATTTTCCGAACGGAATAAAATATTGATATAAATCTTCAGTAATAGGTTTCGTTAGTTCATAATTATAAGTATTTTCTTCTAATGCACATGGTGCAAACGAGACTATAGATTTTTTACTTATATCTAATCCATTTCCACCTTGTCTTTTTTTCCATTGACCATCTTCTATATACTCTTTCCAGTCTGGTTTTCCGACTTTTTTCGCAAATGAATACAAAATATTTCTAAATACATTATATTCTTCATTCATATAAATAGATGATAAATATTCAGACCACCCACTGTTATTTGGACAACACCAACAACCAACTCTTGAGAACCCTTGATTGTAAGCATAGTTGAAATCTACTTTATTTGCTAACATATATAACCAAACATCAAAATCTGACCAATCTATTATTGGAGCTATTGAATATTGTTTAACAATTTTGGATTCGTTTGATTCTCTATCGTATTTACTTCTTGCTGCAGATTCATTTCTTCTAATACCTTGAAATGTATAAATTTTTTTTGAATCCTTGAAAGTAGAATCAATTTTTTTAGTAATTGCTCCTGTTTTAAATACAGTACAACACCACCTTAGCATTCTAGCTGGTGGCCCTATTACTTCACATAGGTTATTAAAATCTTGATCTTTATTCTTAGCAGTTAGAACTGGGATTAAAGGATTTGTTTTTCTAAATCTTTTTAAATATTCGTGTGTTGTAGGATATTCAAGTGTTGTATCCCCATAAATATGAATTATATGTTTATTAGGTAATGCATTGATAACTAAATCACTTACAACTGTACTATCTTTACCTCCAGAGAAACTCACAAACATCTCATCATCTTGCTTTCCTTTAGCAATATCTTTGATATATTCTGTAGCTTCAAATGTAATAGTATTCAACCTACTTCTATTAATTTTAATGAAATTAATAATAGTTTCACTATTTAAATAGTTTATTTCATGCTCTATATTTTTAGGTGCTAATTCATTTAATTGTTTAATAACTTCTTCTGATGAATTATTATTTTTCATATCTTTATAAGAAAAACTTTTTTTTCTACCATCTATAACATAGTGATTCGCTCCAACATTCCATAATTTATTATTTACAAATTTAAATGGTTCTCCTTGTAATATCTCTAGCAATAGTCTCTCTTGGGGAAAAACAGGTCTTAAATCTGTACCTATTTCATGACAATCAGTAGAACAAAAATCACATCTTTCATTGAAACTTGGTGTTTCACAATGATTACACCAAAATACTTTTGATTTCAATCGCTCTGTAGTACTTTTGCAAGTAGGACAAACACTTGTTTCACATTGTAAATCATCACATTTTTTACAAACATAACTTATCATACTTATCCCCCTTCCAAATTAAGCTAATATCTTTAATATTATACCATTTTTCTACATTTGATTCAAGAAAAAAAGGACTTAATAAAAGTCCAATCCTCTGAATACATTTCAATCAAAGTCTCAATATTTGCATATTTTCCTAATAATTTAGAAATAAAACAAATGGTGCTATTCAAACTAAAGATGTAATTATAATTTTTTTTAAAAATTTTCTTGTAATTTTTCAAGATATATATCTTTTATCTCCTTTATGCATCTTTCAATGAAAGGATGAAAATTATTTGGTGCGCTTGCAATACTGTGCATAATACTATCAGATATATCTAATTTTTTATTAATATCCCAAACGATTATTAATTTTGGAACTATAATTACTAGCACGCCTTCTTTATTTTTATCAGTTTCTTTTGAAAATTCTAAAAATTGAAAAGCATACATGAATATATAATTCATCTTTCGTATTAAAATATGAGAAACAGTAAGGACATCTTATCATCTCTCTTTTTTTAATTTCTTCTTTTTCAAACCTAGCTAATCTTATTTCATTTATCTCGTTA
>JAWXUF010000036.1:0-8166 GCA_044432865.1 bacterium
AGCTTATAATCAAGAAGAAAACATGATGAATGAATACAAAGAATTAGTATTTAGTCATAATGATAGTGATAGAAAAGTAAATACAGTTTCTATTTTCTTTGGTTGGGAATTAATTCAAATTATTAAGAGATTAGTACAAGTAGGTATTATTGCTTATTTCGGATTCTTAGTTGTAAATGCATCAGGTGGTGAAGTAGTAGTTACTTCAGCGATTATTTACGTATTTATGGATTATATTGATAAAATGGTACAACCAATTAATACTATATTTGATAATTTAAATGCATTTGAAGATAGTATTATTGGTACAGAAAGAATTATCGCATTCATTGAAGAAACAGATGATGAACCTGTTTTATTAGGAGATTTCCCTGATATTAATAGTGGAGCAATTGAATTTAAAGATGTTTCATTTAGTTATGTAAAAAATACTGTTATATTAAATAAATTAAATTTAAATGTACCACATGGTCATACAGTTGGTATTGTTGGACATACAGGAAGTGGTAAATCTACTTTAATGAATTTATTATTAAGATTTAATGATTATCAAAGTGGTCAAATTTTAGTTGATGGAATTGAAATTAATAAATATAATAAAAAAACTTATCGTAATCATTTAGGAATTGTATTACAATCTCCTGCTATTTTTAAAGGTACATTAAAAACTAACATTACGTTAGAACGTGATTATTATACTGATCAACAAGTAACAGATGTACTTAATTTAGTTGGAGCTGATTTTATTATTAATAAACATCCTTTAGGAATAGAACAACCTATCGGATTTAAAGGTGAGAATCTTTCTTTAGGAGAAAAACAATTAATAGCATTTGCTAGGATATTATTAAGAAACCCTAAAATATTAGTATTAGATGAGGCTACAGCAAATATCGATACTGAAACTGAAGTTAAAATAAAAAATGCAATGAATGTAGTTACTGATAATAGAACAACATTTATAATAGCACATAGATTATCTACTATTGCTGATGCTGATATGATTGTAGTATTAGATGGTGGGGTAGTTCATGGGCTAGGTACTCATTCAGAGTTATTAGAAACTTGTGAAAAGTATCAAGAAATGTACAAAGGACAATTCGAATAATTTATAATGCTCTACTTTAATTAGTAGAGCATTATTTTTATGGAATAATTTCATATTTTATGATAAAATTAATACTAATGACTGTAAAAAGGAGGACTAAATTATGAAAATTGGATTAAGAACAATTAAAACAACATTTGCTATATTTATATCAATGTTGATTTACTTTATTTTAAAACAAATAAATGAAGATTTGTCTTTATGGTTTAGTCCGTTTTTTAGTTCTATTGCAGCTGCATTTTCAATTCAACCAGGAAGAAATGTTTCTATTCAAATGGGAAAAAGAAGAGCTATTGGAAGTTTAATTGGTGGATTTCTAGGAATGTTTCTAGTATTTATATTACTACAAATATTATGTAGTGGTGGTAGTATTAATGATTTAAAAAGTGGTCCACCACTAAATTTATTTATTTATTTAACAATTTGTAGTTTAGGAATATTAATTCTTATTCCTTTAGCTTTAAAATTAAAACAAAAAGATGCTGTGTTTGTTTGTATATTAACATATTGTTCTATTACAATAGGTGTATATACACTACCGGAATTACAATATGGATTAAATAGGATTTTATCTACATTAATTGGTATTGGTATTGCTATTATTATCTCTGCATATAGATTTCCAAGAAAAAGACAAACTAATATTATGTTTACTGTTGCTGTAAATACATTACTAGATAAAAATACTATTGATAACAAAATAAAATATAAACTAAATTATTTGTATGATTATAATGTTGATGTTGTTTTTACATCACATTATAGTGAAGCAGAATTAGATGTAATTTTAGATGGTATTAATATAACAAATAAATTATTAGTGTTAAATGGTGCTGCGTTGTATGATAGTAAGAAAAAAACTTATCATAATGAAACAGCATTTACAATAGAAGAGAAAAATGAAATTGATAATATTCTTAATGATAATAATCTATTCGCTTTAAGATATGTAATAACTGAGTATTTTAATAAGTTAGATGTATTTTATAACAAAGATCTCCCACAACATTATAAAGATATTGATGATAGATTGGAATATGATTATATTAAAGCTGATATCTTAGAAGATACCTTAGTAACTCAGTATCATTTTATTGATAGTCTTGATAATATTAATAAAATAAAAGATTTATTTAATAAATATAGTTGTACAATAAGAAAATACGATGATGAATATTTCTCATTATATATCAATTCAAATAATACATCAAAAATAAATCAAATAAATTATTTGAATTCGAATAATAAAAAAATAGTTTCATTTGTTTATAAAGATAGTGCGTTAAATGGAATATGTGATGAGTTGTATTGTGTTGAAAATAGTAATGAAGAAGTTAAAGAAATATCAAAAAATATCCTAAAAGATGGAAATGATGTAGTTAATAAGATTAAAAGGATATATTTCGGTAGATAATTTATCATATCGTTAGTAAAAATTGATGTTTTGTACTATAATATATATAGTGAAATTTTATGAGGTGAATTAATATGGAAATTTTAGAAATTAAAAACTTACACGCAAGAATAGAAGAAAAAGAAATTCTTAAAGGATTAAATTTAACAATTAAATCTGGAGAGGTTCATGCGATTATGGGACCTAATGGTACTGGTAAATCTACTTTATCAAGTGTTGTTATGGGAAATCCAAAATTTGATGTTACAGATGGTGATATCTTATTAAATGAAAAATCTATTTTAGAAATGAAAGTAGATGAAAGAGCTAGAGCAGGATTATTTTTAGCTTATCAATATCCAAGTGAAGTAAGTGGAGTAACAAATAGTGATTTTGTTAGACAAGCTGCTGTGTCTTGTGGGAATACAGACTCTGTATTTAAATTTGCAATGCAATATGACAAAGCATGCCATGATTTAAAAATGAATAGTGAATTTGCTACTCGTTATTTAAATGAAGGGTTTAGTGGTGGAGAAAAGAAAAGAAATGAAATTCTTCAAATGAAAATGCTAAAACCTAAGTTTGCTATTTTAGATGAAATTGATTCTGGTCTAGATGTTGATGCATTAAAATTAGTAGGACAAAATGTTAGTGATATGGTAAATGAAAACTTCGGTTGTTTACTTATTACTCATTACCAAAGATTATTAGATTATATTAAACCTGATTTCGTACATATTATGATTCAAGGGAAAATAGTTAAAACTGGTGGTAAAGAATTAATTGCTAAGATTGATCAAGATGGATATGATTGGATTAAAGAAGAATTAGGTATTGTTGATGAAGTTAAAAAAAGAGAAATGTTAGGAACATGTGCTCATGAGTAATTATTTAACTATTAATCAAGATTCTAATTTAGTATTTAGTAATGATGAAAAAGTAGTTATTAGAACTAATAATAATTTAAATATAACAATCAATTCAAATGTAGAAATTGTTTTATTAACTAATAAAAAAATTGATATCAATATTATTGCTAATAGATTTTCAAAGACAGAATTAACATTAATTACTTTTAATAATAAAGAAATTACATTTACAGCAGAACTTCTTGAAGGAAGTCATTTAGATTCTAATTTTATTGTTATTAATAAAGGGAATGCAATGAATATAAAACAAACTATTAAACATACTGGTAGAGATTCTTACTCTATGGTAAATAATAAGGCTATTGCATTTAGTAAAGCTTCAATTGATTTTGAAACAGTTGGTACCATTAGAAATGGAATTAAAAATTGTAATTGTAACCAATTAACAAGAGGATTAATATTAGAAGAAAATGCTTCAATCAAAGCGCTACCTATTTTACTTATAGATGAATGTGATGTTAAAGCATATCATGGAGCTACAATTGGTAATGTAAATGATGATGATTTATTTTACTTAATGAGTAGAGGTCTAAATAAAAAAGAAGCATTTAATTTAGTAGTAAATGGCTTATTTAAGCCGTATTTCGAAAAGATTTTTATTGAAAAAGAACAAAATGAAGTATTAGAAAAATATAATTCATTTTTTAAATAATTATATCTATGAGGTGGCAGTATGATAAGGAATAAGACTGAGTTATTAGGTGAAGACATTAAAAAATCAATTGAGGATTTATTAAAAAAGAATAAATTTGGTTGGATAATAATAGTTATTCTTGTTGCTGTTGTTGCAATACTTAATGGTATTTTTTATGGAAATGAATTTATTGCATGTATAAATATTGTATGTTTCATTGCTGTTCCTGTTAAAATTGGATTTATTATTGTTGGGAACAATACACTGAAAAATAATCTAAAGACTTTACCTAAGAAAATAACTTATACATATGTATTTCATGATGATAAAATTGAATTAAATATGGCAAGTGAACAAAACAGAAGAAATTTTGTATTAGAATATTCTTCAATTATTAGAGTACATGAACAAGATGGTATTTTAGTATTACGTACAAAAGAGAGAATGAGTTTCAGTTTAGATTTAAATGGATTTAATAATGAAGATGAAAAAAGTATTGTATTAACAAGAATTCAATCATATTTATTAAATGCAAAAAAATAATTAGATAGGAGTTAATAATATGAATAAATATAAAAATGATTTTACTTTATTTAAAGAGAATCCAAAACTTGTCTATTTAGATAGTGCTGCATCAAGTTTAAAACCAGATGTAGTAATTGATAAAGTAGAAAATTATAATAGAAGTATTGGTGTGAATGTTCATAGAGGTGTTTATAACCTAAGTTATCAAGCAACAGATTTATATGAACGTGCTAGAACTAATGTATCTAAATTTATTAACTCTAAATTTAATGAAATAGTATTTACTAGAGGATGTTCTAGTGCTTTAAATCTAGTAGCATCATCTTATGGTGAGGCTAATATAAAAGAAAATGATGAAATTATTGTTTCAGAATTAGAACATCATTCTAATTTAATTCCATGGCAAAAGCTTTGTGAAAGAAAAAATGCTAAACTGATATATGTACCTTTAACACAAGAAGGAAAAATTACTGTAGATAATTTTAAAAGTGTATTAACTGATAATACAAAAATTGTTGCATTAAATCATGTTTCTAATGTAATGGGATATGAAACTCCTGTTAAAGAGATTATTACTCTTTCCCATGAAAAAAATGCGATAGTTGTAATTGATGGAGCTCAAGCAACACCACATATGAATGTTGATGTTAAAGAGTTAGATTGTGATTTCTATGCTTTTAGTGGACATAAAATGTGTGCTCCAACTGGTATTGGCGTTTTATATGGTAAATATAAATTATTACAAGGTATGGATCCTATTGAATTTGGTGGGGATATGGCTGATGTTGTCACAACAACTACAACTACATACAAAGATGCTCCATATAAATTTGAAGCTGGTACACCGATAATAGCAGGTGCTATTGGATTAGGTGAGGCATGTGTATATTTAAAAAATATTGGACTTGATAAAATAAAAGAACATGAAATTAAACTTGCTACATTATGTTTAAAAGAATTAGAAAATGTGGAAGGTGTAAGTGTTTATAATAAAAACTCAAATAGTGGAATAATTACATTTAATGTAGATAATGTACATCCACATGATGCTGCAAGTGTATTTGATAAAAATAATGTTTGTTTAAGAGCTGGGCATCACTGTGCGCAACCTATCACAACATTTTTAAAACAGTTATCAACATTAAGAATTAGTTTTTACTTTTATAACACTGAAGAAGATGTAAAAGTATTTATTGATAGTGTTAAAGAAGTAGTAGAATTTTTTGGAAAGTTTTAGAGGTTTGTTATGATTAATTTAGATGAATTATATAGACAAGTAATAATGGATAATTACAAGAATCCTAAAAATAAAGGTTTAATACATGAACCTGGATACATAAATATCCATTTAAATAATCCTTCATGTGGGGATGATATGAATGTATCTGTAAAAGTAGAAAATGGAATTGTAACTGATTTAAGACATGATGGTACTGGTTGTAGTATTTGTTGTAGTAGTGCAAGTGTTGCATCTGTTGTATTAAGAAACAAAGAATTAAGTAAAGTTAAAAGTTTAATTAATGAGTTTTATGAATTAGTAAAAGGTGAAAACATTACTAATGAAGAACTTGATGAAGCATTAGCGTATGCAAGTGTATCAAAATTCCCAGCGCGTATCAAATGTGCAACTTTAGGTTGGAAAGCAATTGAACAAGCTTTAGAAGAGAGTGAATAATTATGAATAATGAAAAAGATATAATTAATACCATTGCTCAAGATTATGAGTATGGATTTAAAACTGATGTAGAAAATGTATTCACTACAGGAAAAGGCCTTAGTGAAGACGTTATTCGTACAATATCTAAAATGAAAAACGAACCTGAATGGATGTTAAATTTCAGATTAAAAAGTTATAAATTATTTTTAAAATTAGAAAATCCAAGTTATGGTCCTGACTTATCGCATATTGATTTTGATGAATATACTTATTTTATTAAATCAAGTGATAAAACTGAAAGTAGCTGGGATGATGTACCTGAGGCTATCAAAGATACATTTGATAAATTAGGTATCCCAAAACAAGAACAAGAGTTTCTTGCAGGAGTATCAACACAATTTGAATCAGAAGTTGTTTATCATAATACAATGAAAGAACTTGAAGAAGTAGGAGTAATCTTCTGTGATACAGATACAGCTGTTAGAGAGTATCCTGAATTAGTAAAAGAATACTTTGGTAAAATTGTACCTCCAGGAGATAATAAATATGCTGCTTTAAATAGTGCTGTATGGAGTGGTGGATCATTTATTTATATTCCTAAAGGAGTTAAGTTAGATAAACCATTACAATCTTATTTTAGAATTAACACTGAAAGAATGGGACAGTTTGAAAGAACTTTAATAATATGTGATGAAGATTCATCTTTACACTATGTTGAAGGGTGTACTGCTCCTTTATATTCAAAAGACTCTTTACATGCTGCTGTAGTGGAAATATATGTTAAAGACAGAGGTTACTGTCGTTATTCTACAGTTCAAAACTGGGCAAGTAACATTGTTAATTTAGTTACTAAAAGAACATTAGTATTAGATGATGCTCATATGGAATGGATTGACGGTAATATCGGTGCTGGTATTAATATGAAATATCCTGCTTGTATTTTACAAGGTAAAAATTCAAAAGGTACAACAGTATCTATTGCTTTTGCTAAAGAAAATCAAATTCAAGATACAGGTGCTAAAATGATTCATATCGGTGAAAACTCTACTTCAAATATTATTTCAAAATCTATTTGTAGAAATGGTGGAGTAGTAAACTATAGAGGATTAGTTAAAGCTAATAAATCTGCTAAAAATGCTAGAAGTCATGTTGAATGTGATACTATCATTTTAGATGGAATTTCAAAAAGTGATACAATCCCAACAAATCAAGGTAGCAATCCTAATATTTATATTGAACATGAAGCAAGTGTTTCAAAAATTAGTGAAGATCAATTATTTTACTTAATGAGTAGAGGTTTAACTGAAGCTCAAGCAACAGAAATGATTGTTATGGGGTTTATTGAACCTTTCTCTAAAGAACTTCCTATGGAGTATGCTGTAGAGTTAAATAGATTAATTAAATTAGAAATGACTGATTCTATTGGTTAGAATCAGTCATTTCTTTATTATCTAAAAGATGTTTCATTCTTTTTTCGTACATATAGTAACTAAGTAATATTGATAATACATCTTTTATTATGTATGGTAAAATAGATATTTGGATAATATATAATATATTTGAATCTATTTCTAAGTAATAATTAAAAATAATATACATATATATTGCTCCTAATATATATAATGGAATTAAGGATAACATTTTAAATATTATATTAAATTTATCTAATAAATGTAATACAATTACAAATGGTATAAAACCAATTATATATCCGAATGTTGGAGAGAAAACATAGTGAATTCCTCCTCCATTAGAGAATACTGGTATTCCAATTAAACCAATAAGTATATATACAAGTAAAACAAATATGCTTTTTTTAAGTTTTAAAGTGAAATAGATAAATGATATAGCAACAGTTTGTAATGTGTATGTAATACCACTAGATAAGGTAAAACTAAAGACAGAACAAATAATAAGCAT
>JAWXUF010000036.1:8266-11865 GCA_044432865.1 bacterium
TAAAAGAAGAGAAAGTTGTAGTAACTGAAAAACAACCTAAAAAAGAAAAAGAGAAACCTGTAGGTGTAACTGTTTCTGCACCTGTTGTTGGGACTTATTACGCTCAAAAATCTGTTGATAAACCTCCATTCGTTACAAAAGGTTCTGTTGTAAAAAAAGGTGATCCTTTATGTATCATTGAAGCTATGAAAGTAATGAACGAAGTTACTGCTCCCGTATCTGGAACTATTTTAGAAATATATTCTTCAAGTGAATCTTTAGTTGAATATGATCAAGCTTTATTTTTAATAGGTGAATAATTATGATTAAAAAAGTATTAATAGCAAATCGTGGAGAAATAGCAGTAAGAATTATTAGAGCTTGTAAGGAAATGAGAATTAAAACTGTAGCTGTATATTCTAAAGTAGATAAAAATTCATTACATGTAATGTTAGCCGATGAGTCATACTGTATTGGTGGAGCTAAAAGTAAGGATAGTTATTTAAATATGAATAACATTTTAAGTGCTGCATGTTTATCTGGTTGTGATGCAATTCATCCTGGTTACGGATTTTTATCTGAAAATGCTGCATTTGCAAGAGCTGTTATTAGATGTGGATTAATTTTCATTGGTCCAAATCCTGATATCATTGAACAAATGGGTAATAAAAGTTTTGCTAGAAAAACAATGATTAAAGCTGGACTACCTGTTATTCCTGGTAGTGATGTTTTAAATAATATAGAAGAAGCAAAGAAGTTTGCTAAGAAAATTAAATATCCTGTATTACTAAAAGCCTCTAATGGTGGTGGTGGTAAAGGAATGCGTGTTGTATTAAAAGAAGCAGAACTAGAAGATGCTTATAACATTTGTAAAGCAGAAGCTTTAGCTAATTTTGGTGATGATGAAATTTATATGGAGAAATTATTAATTGATCCTAAACATATTGAAGTTCAAGTTGTATGTGATCAACATGGGAATGTTGTTCATTTATTTGAAAGAGATTGTAGTATTCAAAGAAATAAACAAAAGTTAATAGAAGAAGCGCCATGTACATCTATTTCTAAAGAGTTAAAAGAAAGTATGTATGAAGCAGCATTATCTGCATGTAAATTTGTTAATTACGATAGTGTTGGTACTATTGAATTTTTAGTTAAAGATAATGATTTCTATTTTATGGAAATGAATACTAGAGTTCAAGTAGAACATGGTGTTACAGAAATGGTTACAGATATTGATATTATTAAAACTCAAATATCAATTGCAATGCATGAACCACTTAATTTCAAACAAGAAGATGTAGTTATTAACTCTCATTGTATTGAATGTCGTATTAATGCAGAAGATGTAGATGCTGGGTTCAAACCTACTCCAGGTAAAATTACAGAAATATTTTTACCAGGTGGAAAAGGTGTTAGAATAGATGGATCAATTTATGCACATTATGATGTATCTCCATTTTATGATTCAATGTTATTAAAGTTAATTGTATTTGCACCTACTAGATTAGAGTGTATAAGAAAATTAAGAGTAGCATTAGAAGAATTAATCATTGATGGTGTAAAAACAAATGTCGATTATCATTATATGATTTCTTATATTAAATCTTTTATTTCTGGTAACTATAATATTGGATTTGTTGAGAAATTAGCAAAGGAGACTGATGGATTTGATAAAATCATTTCAGAATCGAAAGAAAACAGTAAATGATTTTAAAGATAATCTAAGAATCATCAAATATATCAAAGAAGATACTTATTTTAATCAAGGTAGTAATGTACCAGATGATATGATGGTATTATGTAAAAAATGTAATAATTCTATTTTGACAGAATTACTTATTGATAATAAATTTGTATGTACTAAATGTGGACATCATCATAAGATTGGTGCACATATTAGATTACAATTAACTTTTGATAGTTTTGATGAACATGATAAATTTTTAAAAGAAAAAAGTTTTACTTTTGATCAATATAAAAATAAAATTGAACAGTATAGAGAAAAGACTGATTTACTAGATGCTGTTATAACAGGAGTAGCAACACTTAATGATATAAGTGTTGCTGTTGCTGTAATGGATTCCTATTTTATGATGGGAAGTATGGGACAAACTGTAGGAGAAAAAATTACTAGATTAGTAGAATATGCAACTAAGCATAATTTACCTTTAATTATTTTTTCTACTTCTGGTGGAGCTCGTATGCAAGAAGGAATTATTTCTTTAATGCAAATGGCAAAAGTTTCTCAAGCTGTTGCTATTCATAAGAAAAATAATTTATTTATTAGTGTTTTAACCCACCCAACAACTGGTGGTGTAAGTGCAAGTTTTGCTTCACTTGGTGATATTACTATTGCAGAACCTAATTCATTAATTGGATTTGCTGGAAGAAGAGTTATTGAAAGAACAATCAATGTTAAACTTCCAGATGAATTTCAAACAAGTGAATTTCTATTAGAAAAAGGGTTCATCGATTTAATAGTAGAAAGGGAGAAGTTAAGAGATACTTTAGATAGTATTTTAAAACTTCACAATTGCTCATAATATGAAAAAAGAACTTACAGCATGGGAAAGAGTAATTACTGCTAGAGACCTAAAAAGGCCTAAAGCAAGCCATTATATTGAATCTTTATTTTCTAACTTTATTGAGTTACATGGAGATCAATTTTATTCAGATGACAAATCAATGATTTGTGGAATTGGATTTTTTAATAATACTCCTGTCACTGTTTTAGCTCAAGCAAAAGGTAGTGATACAGCAGAAAATATTGAAAGAAATTTCGGTTCAAATAATCCAGAAGGATTTAGAAAATCATTACGTTTAGCTAAACAAGCAGAAAAATTTAATAGACCAATTATTACTATTGTAGATACTGCTGGGGCGTTTCCTGGAGTAGGTGCAGAGGAACGTGGTCAATCAAGAGCTATCGCACAAAACATTGCAGAGTTTTCTACTTTAAAAGTTCCTGTTATATCAATTGTTATAGGAGAAGGTGGAAGTGGTGGAGCATTAGCTTTAAGTGTTGCTAATAAAATTATTATGTTAGAAAATGCTATTTATTCTATTATTTCTCCAGAAGGGTTTACCTCAATTTTATTTAAAGATACAATTAGAGTTGAAGAAGCTACTGACTTAATGGAGTTAACTTCTAATTCTTTATTTGATAAAGGAATAGTAGATGATATTGTTAGTGAACATTCAAATATCAATGACAACTTTGATAAAGTAATAAAAGATATTAAAAAATTAATTACAAAGTATTTAGATGAATATTCTAATATATCAAAAGATGATATAGTAGAACAAAGATATAAAAAATTTAGAAAAATTGGTACAGATTACCAATCATAAAGGAGTAATATTATGATAGCATTTTTATTTGCTGGACAAGGTAGTCAATATCCAAATATGGGTAGTGATTTATATAATAATTTTGATGATGTAAAAGAGATTTTTAATCAAATACCTGAGAAGTTAAAAAATATTTTATTAAGTGATAGTGAAGAAATAAATGATACTCAATATGCTCAACCAGCAATATTTCTAATATCTTATTTATTAGCTTCTAAGTTAAATGTTAAACCTGATTATGTAGCTGGATTATCTTTAGGTGAGTATTC
>JAWXUF010000037.1:0-11467 GCA_044432865.1 bacterium
CCACCAATGAGTCATCCATGGAAAAGAAAAAGTTATTTAGCTTATTTAGAAAAACAAAAACATGTTGATTTTAATGCTGATGTTTAACTTCTTTTAGGAAATAATCAAAAGTTATTGACAATAGTAATATATAGAAAAAAGATAGAATAATCTATCTTTTCTTGTTTTATTTCAATTTAAAACTATCGCATTCCGTTTCGCTTCTATATCTAGCGTTTTGTGTACCAACTTTTATATTGTTTGCATTACATTTATTATTCTTATTAAAATAACAATAGTTAGCACTACATATTACTACAGTTTTTGTACTATCAGGTAATATAGAATCATCAAGCATATCTGCTCCTAATTCATATTCAAACATAGCTCGTTCTTTTGGAGTTTTAAATGATTCGCAAAACGTTCCTAATTTACTTCTTGTAAATAACCCTTCTACATTTACTCTTCCTTTGTAGCAAGTACATTGTTTATTGTATGCACAATTTGATGCATTACAGTTAATATTAGGCAAAATAAAACCTCCTTCGTATATATTATTTGAAGGAGGTTTCTTTTTATACTTCTTTGTTTCTTTTTATAATTTTTTCTACTTTAGTTGTTATTTTTTTATTAAAGATTATTCCTAATATTGCTACTATAAAAGTAATAACAGTTACACTTATTGCAATACTACTTTGACCATTAATTATTGCTGAACCAATTATAGTTGAAGTAATAACTGAAGGTATTCTTGCTATACTTGTAATAATAATAAATGGTAACATCTTTATCTTAGTAAAAGGTATTGCATAAGTAATAAAATCTTTTGGTGTACCTGGTATTAAAAAAACAAAGAATAAAATAATTAAAGCTCTTGTTTCATCTTCTAAAAACTTTAATCTTTTTCTGCTTTTTTCATTAACGTTTAAATCGATAAATGGCTTACCTAAGACTTTTACTAATCCAAATATAACCATTGTACCTAAGGCAAATCCTATTAGACAAACAATCATTCCAAAGAATGGTCCAAATAAAATACCACTTATAATTTCAATAAATTCACCTGGAATAAATGCTACTACAACTTGTAAAATATTAATTAAAATAACAATTAATACTCCAAGAATTCCAGTGTTTTTTATCCTATTAGTAAATTCTATTTGACCATCAGTTGTTCCTAATAGTTTTAAATCATCCCAAAAATATATTGCTAAAATAACGAGTAAAGAAATAATAAAAATAATTACAGATATGTTTATTATCAACAATGCTTTTTTAGCTTTTGTTTCCAATTATATCACTCCATTTGATACTTACTATCTACTTCAATTAATTCATTTGTTTTCGGATCTTTAAATGTTAATTTATTACATATTAACATAAGTTCTCCTTCTACTTTACTTCCATATAAAACATCTCCATTAATAGGACAATTGTTATATGATAGATGAACTCTTATTTGATGTGTTCTTCCTGTAAGTAATTCTAACTTATATATATAATTATCTTTATCTACTAATTTATACTTAGTTATAGATTCTTTTCCATCTTTATCTACAACTCTTTTTATTGTATCACTTTTAAATATTGGTAAATTTATAATTCCTTCTTCTTCTTTTAAATAATTACTACATTTAGCTAAGTATTCTTTTTTAACTATTTCAATTTTATCTACTAAATAATGTTTCTTAACAAATAATACTAATCCTCGTGTAGTTTTATCTAATCTTGTTAAACAGTTTATACTATCAAATTCACGATAGAATATTACTCTACTATATAATGAATCTATTTCATTTCTTGAAGGTATTGTTAATAAATCATAAGGTTTATCAACAATTAAAATATCATCTGTTTCATAAATAATATTTATTTCTTTATTTATTTTAGTTGTATTTTTTTCTTTATTAAAATAATGTATTTCATATACATCATCCTTTTTTAATTGTATGTCTAATTCTACTTTTTTATTATTAATAAAAAAAGTAGAATTGCTACTTTTCAAATAACCATAGAATTTTTTTGAGTAATTATTAATAATATAATTTTTAGAATGAATATCTTCTTCTATTATTACTTTAATTTCATTTTTCATAATATCACCAAATAAATTATAGCATATTTTATTAATATAATCACAAGATAATAATAGGTGATAAATATGAATAAAGAAATTGAATTATTAAATTATATATATCAAAATAGTCAAATGGCTATTTTATCGATTGAACAATTAGTTGATTTAAATGATAATCGTAAATTTAATAAACTTATTAGAAAACAACTACAAGGATATACAAAGATTAACCATAAAACAGTCAAGTTATTAAATGATCGTGGTTTTGATGAAAAAGAAATATCTAAATTTAATAAGATTAAAACTTATTTAATGATTAACATTCAAACTCTTACTGATAAATCTGCTTCTCATTTAGCTCAAATGTTAATTGTTGGGAGTACAATGGGTGTCATTGATTCAATTAAGAATATTAATACATATTCAGAAAACGATAGTTATATACTTAAATTAATAAATGATCTTAAATCTTTTGAAGAATTAAATATAGAAAATTTAAAATGTTACTTATAAAAAATAAATGGAATGTGTATAAACACATTCCATTTTTAATTATTTTAATTTTTTTGATAATTCGATAAATTTATTAATATCTTCTTTAATAATGTTTAATGAATTTTCCCAGAATTCTTTTTTAGTTACATCAATACCCATTGTTGCAGCTACTTCTTCACATGAAGCACTTCCTGTTAATAATAACATTGCATCATAGTTTTTAACAAACTCTTCTTTGTTTTCTAAGTATTTAGCAAATAATCCTTTAGCATATAATAAACCAAATGCATATGGGAAGTTATAGAAGTTTAACCCAGCGTTATAATAATGCCCCTTACAAGCCCACATATATGGATGCATAACTTCAGGATCTAATCCATCTCCATAAGTTTGTTTTTGAGCATCTAACATCATTTCATTTAATTTAGAAGCATCTAATAATCCTTCTTTTGTATTTTCAATTAAGTTAGTTTCAAAAATATATCTACTCATAATATCTACTATTACTTGGCTATCTCCTTGTAATGCAATTTCTAATACTGAAAATAATTCTTTTTCATCTTCTAAGTTATTTTGAATATTTTGCATTACAATTGCTTCACATAAAATACTTGCTGTTTCAGCAAGAGGCATTGGATATCCTGTGTTAAGAGGTTGTGCACCACTTATAACATCACCATGATATCCATGTCCTAATTCATGAGCAAGCGTTGAAATATCAGATAAACTACCTGTATAGTTTAATAAAATTCTACTTTGTTTTAAATGAGTTAAGTTTGAACAGAATGCCCCACCAACTTTACCTTTTCTAGGTTCAACATCAATCCAATCATTATCAAATGCTTTTTTAGCGAAATCACCTAATTTAGTTGAGAAACTATTAAAGTTTTCAATTACAACTTCTTTTGCTTCATCATAAGTATATGTTTTATCTAATGAACCAATTGGCGCAAATAAATCATAGAATGGTAATCCATTTTTATGTCCTAAATATTCTGCTTTTGCTTTGAAATATTCTCTAAATTTAGGTAATGAATCTTTCATTGCACTCATCATAGCATCTAATGTTTCTTTTGACATTTTTGATGATTCTAATGTTTTTTCTAATGCATTTTCATATCCTCTTAATTCACACATAATATTTACTTCTCTTTTAATATTACATAATGACATAGCTAATGTATCTTCTACTTTTTTGTAAGCTTCTAATTCTAATTCATAAGCTTTTTTTCTTAATTCTTGAGGATTTTCATAAGCTAAGTTTCTAATGTAACTTAATGTTACTTCTTGTCCATCTAAATTAATCATTAAGTTTGATGTTAATAATCTTTGTACTGTATTCCAAGAATCAGATGCTACCATTTTCATTTTAGAATATAATACTTCTTCTTTTTCTGTTAATAATCTTTTTGAATTACTCAACATTCTATTAAACATATATGTATAGTGTTCTAAATTACTTTCTTTAATAGCTTTATCAATATCTTTGATTGTTAATAAGTATCTTGAGAATAACACATCTTTTAATGTCATTTGATTTAATAAGTTTCTTAACATAGACATATTAGCAATTGCTTCTCTATCTTGAACATTTGTTGATGTTCTTAATGAACAATATCCTGTTAATCCCCTTACTAATGAGCGTAAGTTTTCTTGAATTGTAATATATTCTTTTAATATATTTCCTTCTAATTTTAAATCATTATATTTTTGAATTAACTCTTTTACTTTATTTACATCATTTGTAAATGCATCATTAAATCCTGTGTATAAGTCATCTAAGTTCCATTTCATACTATCAATTCCCCTTCTTTTTTTGTTATTATATCATACTAAGAATTTAATTCCAATTAATACGATAAAAAAAAGGCTATAATAGCCTTTCAATTATTTTTTAATAGAAATACCTATACCATCACCAATTTCAAGTATAGTAGTATCATATCCTTCTTTACTTAATAAGTAGTCATTATAACGATGAACTCTTTTTAATAAACCATGTAAGTTTCTAGAATCAGTTTCTTGAAATAATAAATCATGAAAATATAAATTATCAGTGAGAATGATTCCACCTTCTTTCAAATTTTTTTCATATAATTCAAAGAAATTAGCATATTGACCTTTTGCAGCATCAATAAATATAAAATCAAATTCTTCATCTTTAACATCTTCATAAGCAAGTAATGCATCTTTATGAATACATCTTACTTTATCATTTAAATTTTGATTATTTATATTATTTATACATTCATTATATCTTTCATCATCTATTTCGATTGTAGTAACATCACAATTAGCTAATTTAGCCATACATGAAGCTGAAAAACCAATAGCAGAACCTATTTCAAGAACTTTTTTAGTTTTACTCATTTTTAATACAGAAATTAAAAATGCAATTCCACCATCTTCCATAATAGGTACATCATTGTTTTTAGCATATTCTTTCATTGTTAATAAATATTTATCATATTTTAAATTATAATTACGATTAATATATTGCCCTTTATCTCCAACAACAGTATGCTTTTGTTTTTCTTTTGACATTATTTACTACATCCACCACAGCAAGTATGTTCTTCTTCCTCTTCATCATGACAAGAACATCCTCCACCACAACAAGTATGCTCTTCTTCGTGTGATGAACATCCTCCACCACATCCACATGAATGACTTTGGTTAAATTCCATTAAAACTTCACTTAACATTTCACGTGTTTTTTCATCAGTTACAGGTGCTAAATCAATTTCACCATTTGCTTCTTCAGTGAATTCTACAACATCAATAATTCCTGATATTACGATTTCAAAGAAAAGGTAGTTTTTGTTTGTATCTTCATCATGGAATTTGAATAAGTAATTACATACTTGTTCAGAACCATTTTCTAATGTAATTATAAATTGATTATCATTCATATAAAGTTCTCCTTATTTACAACCACAGTTGTTTTCTTCAGTACATTCGCAGTCATCACCGCATCCGCATGATTCATTTCCACAACCACAATCGTCATCTTCCATATTTTCAGCGAATTCTTCTAATAATCCTTCGATCATATCCCATTCTTCTTCTGTTTCGATAGGTGATAATTGTCCACCTTCTTCATTTTCTTCAGTGAATTCCATTGCTGAACATTCTCCATTTGATAAAACTTGGAATACTACATAGTTTTTATTTGATTCTTGATCAAAATGTGTAAATAAGATTTCGCAAAGTTCTTCAGTACCATCCTCAGCGATAATTGTTAATTGATTTTCTTTCATCTTTATTTCTCCTTTTTATTTATAATTAAAGAAATATAACTTTATTCCTTTATGTGATTATATCATTATTCATAGCATTATGCAAAAGTAATGATATTATTTTTTGAAATCTAAATAATTTTGTAATATTAATAAAGCTGCTAATTCATCTTTTGTTTTTTTACGATCTTCTCTTCTAACATTTGAAGATATCATTAAATTATTTGCTGCTTTTGTTGTTAATCTTTCATCCCAAAGAATAACATTTAAATTAGCTTTGTCTTCTAATAATTTTTTAAAGTCTTCGCTAATTTTACCTCTTATACCAACGTCCCCATTCATATGTTTAGGCATTCCTAATACAATTGTATCTACACCTTCTAATTTAGCAATTTTTATTACTTCATCAGCACCATATTCATAGTTATCGTCTTTATATCTTATTGTTGTATATGTACGAGCAATCATACCCATGATGTCGCTTATTGCAACACCACAAGTACGGCTTCCTAAATCAAGTCCTATAAACTTTTTCATTAATTAACTTCTTTCTTAATAGCAGATAATACTTCATCAACTTTTGATAAGTCTTTTCCACCACCTTGGGCCATATCACGTCTTCCCCCACCAGAACCATTTGATAATGATGCAGCAAGTTTGATTAATGATCCACTGTCTAAATCAATATTATTTTTACATACATAAACAATTTTATCTTCTAATACAGAAGCAATAAATACAATACCATTACCAATCTTATTTAGTAATGCATCAGTTAATTCTTTTGTTTCTTTTGATTCTAAATTATTAACTCTAATAATTAATTGATTATTATTTAAATCAGTTAAGTAACTATCTAAGTTAGATAAAGTTTCTTTTGATTTTAAATCATTAATTTCTTTATTTAAAACTTTTAAATAATCCTTATATAACGCTATTTCTTGTTTTATCATTGATATATATCTATACCCTGTTAACTCATTATTATATACTGATTTAAACTTTGTTTTAATTGATTTATTTTCTAATAGTAATTGCTCAGACTTAAGAGATAATGTACTTAATTCAGCTAATAAATTTACTATTGCTTTATTAATTTTTAATTTAATATCATTACCTGTTACACCTGTAATTCTGAATGTACCAGAACCAATTGAATCAATACTTACAATTGAATATTCATTAATATCTTTTGTATTATTAACATGTGTCCCAGCGCAAAATTCTACTGAAACTCCCATATCTACTACTCTTACTGTAGCACCATATTTTTCACCAAATAAAGCAGTTGCTCCTGTTTTTTTAGCTTCTTCAATTGACATTTCTTTTACTGTTACTTTATTAGCATCAGTAATATATTTATTAATTGTATCTTCCACTTTAATAATTTCTTCTTCTGATAATGATTGGAAATTGTTAAAATCAAATCTAGTGTTTTCTTGTGAAACTTGAGATCCTTGTTGTTTAATATGAGAACCTAATACTTCTAATAATGCAGATTGTACTAAGTGAGTAACACTATGATTTTTCATAATATCTTCTCTATTTTCTTTATCAACTACTGCTGATACAACTTGACCAACACTAAATTCACCTTCAGTGAAATGAATATGTTGTCCATTAGGTAATTTAGCAACATCTTCAACATTAAAATTATCAATAGTACCTTTATCAGATAACTGCCCCCCACTAAATGCATAGAATGGAGTTTTATCTAAAACAATACCATTATCAAATATTTTAATTACTTTTGCTTTTACTTCTAATTTATCATATCCAATAAATTCAGAATTTTCTTTAAAATCTAAATGTTCTTGATTTTGAGAATTCATTGAATTCATATTTTTCCTAGCATTTCTTGCTCTATTTTTTTGTTCATCCATTGCTGTTGTAAATCCAGGAATATCAACTGTTTTATTTACTTCCTCAGCATACTCAACAGTTAATTCAATAGGGAATCCAAATGTATCATATAATAAGAATGCATTTTCTCCAGATAAAACATTTGTATTACTTAATAACTCTTGTAATTTAGTTTCACCTTTTAAAATAGTAGATAAGAATTGTTCTTCTTCTTTTGATACCATTTTCTTAACAATATCAATACTATCATTTAAGTAAGGATAAAATTTATTCATTACTTCTACTACAGTATCAACTAATTCATGCATAAATGGTTTTGTAATATTTAATTTTTTAGAATATTTTACTGCTCTTCTTAATACTCTTCTTAATACATATCCTCTACCTTCATTTGAGAAAGTAGCTCCATCAGCTAAAGCAAATGTTACAGTACGTACATGATCTGCTATAACTTTAAATGCCATTTGTCCTTCATATTTAACTTTAGAAATTTCTTCTATTTTTTTAATGATAGGCATAAATAAATCTGTATCATAGTTAGTATCAACACCTTGTAATACACAAGCGAATCTTTCTAATCCTGCTCCTGTATCAATATTTTTTTGTGGTAATTCTTGATAATCTTCTCTATTAACACCTTCTTTAGCATTAAACTGAGAGAATACAATATTCCAAATTTCAATAAAACGATCATTTTCAATATCTTCACTAATTAATTCAGTACCTCTTTCATCATAAGAAGTACCTCTGTCAAAGAATATCTCTGTACAAGGACCACATGGACCTGTACCAATTTGCCAGTAATTTAAATCAGTTAAGATTAATTGGCTTTCTTTAACACCTAAAGATTTCCATTTATTATAAGTATCTAAATCTTTATCATATACAGTGAAATATAATTTTTCTATATCAATTCCAAAATAATCTTTACTTGTTAATAATTCATATGCCCAAGGAATAATATCATTTTTGAAATAATCTCCAATACTAAAATTACCCATCATTTCAAAATATGTATGATGTCTTGCTGTTTTACCAACGTTTTCAATATCATTTGTTCTTATACATTTTTGAACATTTGTTATTCTTGGATTATTTGGTTTACTTGAACCATCAAAATATTTTTTTAATGGAGCAACACCAGCGTTAATCCATAATAATGTTTTATCATTAATTGGTACAAGTGGAGCACTTGGTTCTACACTATGTCCTTTTTCTTTAAAAAATCTTAACCATATTTCTCTTATTTCTACACTACTAAATTTTTTCATATTTTCCTCTTCCTTCCAATAAAAAAAGCCCTTAGAAATTAATCTAAGGACGAATTGATCGCGGTACCACCTTAGTTCTAGATAAAATATCTAGCACTCTTATTCTCTTAACGTGAGATTACGTCATCTTTTAATAATTAGTAGCTTCATAAATTTATATTAACTTTCACCATATGTTAATTCTCTTTTTATTTTAATTTATTACTTATCTAATTAGATGATTACATTTAATATAATACAATTTTTTTGTTTATTTGTAAATAGATTCATAACCTATTTTTACATCTTTTAATCTATTTTCAAATGCATCTAGTACAGCAAATTTTCTTACTCCTGGTTTTGCTTCTATCATTGATGATACTGTATAAAGTAATTTTAATGTTGCTGTTGCACTTGTTTTAACATTTTCATGATGTTTTATTAATTTTACATATAAATTTTTAATATCATTTATTAATGTATCTGACAATTTTGCTTTTTGTGTTTCATATAGTCTTTCTAAAGACAAACCACATAGTTTTATATTATTTTGTTTAAAAAGATTAATTATAATATTATATTCACGTTCCATTAATAAAGGATTATTAAATGGTAACATACTATATAAAGAGCATACTATTAATGAATTTCTTTCTAATTCATTTAATAAAATTAAATTTTCATTTTCTTGTAAATCATCATTTTTTCTAAAGTACTTTCCTACTTGTTTCTCCATAGCAAATACATCACTTCTCATTATTTCTTTTTTTGCTATATTCAAATAATAATTAGCTACTTCTTGTTTTTCTTCTATTGTTAATTTTGTTAGGTTTTGTGCTAAAGAAGAATAAATTGTTTTTTTATCTATTTGTTTTTCTATCTTATTTATTATTTTTTCTATCATAAAATACCTCCAATAATAATGTTATTATATCAAAATATGTTATTTTTTACAATTTTTATAATTTATCAATAAGTTTTATTTTATTATTTAATTTTGCTTCATTTAAAAGTTCATTTGTAAATCCGCCTGTAGAAAATATCACATATTCTACATTAATTGATTTAGTAATATCTTTAATAACTTCACCTTTTACTTTTAATAATTTCAATACATCAACACCTTTTTTATTTTTACTATATTTACATTCTCCAACTATCAAGTTTTTACCATCACTATCAATAGCGACAATATCTACTTCGCCTGTTTTCGAACCCCAATATCTACCTAATTTATCAAAATTAAAATCCCAAAAATTTTCTACATTTAGACACCACATTTTATCATGTGTAATATCTTCATAAACAAAAGAAACATAGTTTTGAACAAAATTACTTTTTATTTTATTTAAAACAAAGTTTGTTTCTCCTTTTTCAAGGAAAGAATAATATGGATATACAAACTTAAACCAAAACGCAATATAATTATCTTTAATTTTATATAATCCACTTTTTGATTTTTCAGGTTGATTTTCTGTAATTGGCACTTCACGTTCTATTAAATCTAAATCTATTAAAACTCTTAAGTATTTTGTTAAGCTTGTTGCTTTTATTCCTAAATCACTCGAAATATTTGATAATTTTCGATTTCCAAAAGCAATTGTTCTTATTAAAGAAAAATAACTTCCTATTTCACTCACTTCTTTTTGTAATAAGAAATTTGGTTCATCATATAAGAAACTTTGTCGATTTAGTATTGAATTTTCAATTGCCTCGTAAATGTCATCATAAGAATTTAGCATTTCAATATATTTAGGAACTCCACCTGTAACAGCATAGAAAGGTATTAATTCTTCTTTACTTTTATTTGAATAAAATTCAAAATAATGATTAAATTTTATTTGTTGTAATTTTATTTGAGCAGTTCTTCTACCATATAAAGGACTTGCATAATCAAGTGTTTGAGATTTCATAAGTGAGACATATGACCCACAAATAATAAGCATTATTTTTTTATCTTTTAAAATAGTATCCCACACTTTTTGGATAATAGATGGGAAAGCATCATTTGACAATCCAATATATTGAAACTCATCAATTACAATAATTTTCTTTGAAGTTGTTTTAAATTTTGCAATTTCCTCAAATATCGTTAACCAATTTGCATCAGCCATCTTAAGTAAATCATTATTAATAAATTCAGATGTCATTTCTTTAAAATATTTTCTATTTTGATATTCTGATTCTTCTGTAGCAAGAAAGTACATTCCATGTTCCTTTGTTTTTAAAAATTCATTTATTAATTGTGTTTTTCCAACTCTGCGTCTTCCGTATAAAACAATAAAATTTGATTCGTCATTATTATATTGATCTTCTAAGCATTTCAATTCACTTATTCTATTAACAAATTTTTTCATAAAATCATCTCACTCTCATTATATAATTATTATACTACAAAGTATAATAATTTCAAGTATAATAAAAAAGGAACTTTTAATAAAGTTGAACTAGTCAAGTAAAAGTGGACAATTAAAAAAATTATTTAAACCCTAATTGGATTTTATATTCAATTGGGGTTTTATATTTTAATTTATGACTAGGTCTTATATTGTTATAATCATAAA
>JAWXUF010000038.1:0-11077 GCA_044432865.1 bacterium
CTTTATCTGGTGGTCAAAAACAAAGGGTTGCTATTGCTCGCGCATTATGTATGAATCCTAAGGTAATGTTATTTGATGAACCTACAAGTGCACTTGATCCAGAAAAAGTTGGGGAAGTACTTGATGTAATGAAACAACTAGCATCAACAGGTATGACTATGATTGTAGTTACACATGAGATGGATTTCGCAAAAGAAGTTAGTACAAGAACAATTTTTATGGATAAGGGAGTAATATTAGAACAAGGTGATTCTAAAGAATTATTTTCTAATCCAAAAGAAACTAGAACAAAAGAATTCTTAAAAAGATACTTAAACAACTAATTGAAATAAGAAATATATGAATAAAGAGGAATGATTAATAATCATTCCTCTTTATTATTTTATCTTTTTCTACCAAGCCCAACTTTATTATATACTTTATTTATTTTTCTATAAGCAAGATTATTTGCGTAATCTCTACCGTCATCTAGAATATCATCTAACTCTTTTGATTTGATTAATTCTTTGTATCTTTCTTGAATTGGAATAATTGTATCTAAAGTAACTTTTACTAAATCTTCTTTAAAAGAAGAGTAATTACTATCTTTATATTTTTCTTCTAAATCATTAATAGAAATATCAGTTAAACATGAATAAATAGTAAGTAAATTTGAAATTCCAGGTTTATTTTCTTTATCAAAAATAATTTTTGTATCTAAATCTGTAACTGCACCTTTGATTTTATTTTTGATAACATTTGGATCATCTAACATCGAAATATATCCTTTAGGATTTTCATCTGACTTACTCATTTTTCTTTCAGGAGAAGTAAGACTCATTATTTTAGCTCCAACTTTAGCAATTAAAGGTTCTGGTACAACAAATGTTTCAGAATATCTATTGTTAAAACGAATAGCTAAGTCTCTTGTTAATTCTAAATGTTGCTTTTGATCTTCCCCAACAGGAACAAAATCTGCATCATATAATAAGATGTCTGCAGCCATTAAAGAAGGGTAAATTAGTAATCCTGCTCCAATACCTTGAGTTTGCTTAACTTTTTTATCTTTATATTGTGTCATACGTTCTAATTCACCTAAAACAGTATTACATTGCATGATATATCCTAATTGATTATGTGAAGAAATTTCAGATTGTATGAATAATTTAACTTTTTTCGGATCAAGACCACATGCAACATACAATGCAGCTAATGTTTTGATATTGTTTCTTAAAGTTGTTTTGTCTTGTTGAACTGTAATTGCATGTAAGTCAGCAATAAATACTAAAATTTCATAATCTGGATTATCGTTTTGTAATTTAACAAAATTTTTAATAGCTCCAATATAATTTGCTATGGTGATAACACCACTTGGTTGAATCCCTGATATAACTCTTTTCATAGTTTACTCCTTAAAATAAATATTTTACTATATTATAATCTATTATATTAGTTATTACAATAAATAACAATGACGGAATAATGACAACATATTATTAAAATATCACTGTAAACGTTTTCAGTGAATGTGATAATTAAGTGAATAATTAAGAAAGAAGTAGAAAAACCAATCGAAAATGAAGAAATAGCACTAATATAATACTATTATTACGGCAAAATCAGTCGATTTTATCTACATAAAACACTGTTTTAGCACTAGAAAACGCTTTCCGATTATGTAAACGTTTTCTGTGTACATAGAATAGGTTGTATTATTTCATTCACTTTGATATAATTACGATAAGCAATAATAGAAGAAATTTTTTATTGTATTATTAAATTTAAAAGGAGAGATTAATTATGTACAAAAAAGCGACTAAAAAAGTATTACTTGGTGGACTTGTTATTGGTACTGCAGCAGCACTTACTGCATGTGGTAGTGTAGATAATCCTGATGGATATAACTACAACACATATACAAGTGTTTCACCTTCAAACTGGAATGAATTAACATACCAAGATAGTAATGATACACAAATCATGGATTACATTGCAACTTCTTTATTTGAGTATGATTTCAAATTTGATGCTGATGGAGAAATTGTAAAAGATGGATACGAAGTTAAATATTCGGCTGCTAAAGGTTTAGTAG
The DNA here is from genome assembly GCA_044432865.1 of bacterium. GTDB lineage: Bacteria > Bacillota_I > Bacilli_A > Acholeplasmatales > Anaeroplasmataceae > JAWXUE01. Next base: position 2,072 of record JAWXUF010000038.1, read on the forward strand.
ACCGTTCGTCTGAACAAGGTAAAAGTAATGGTACTGTTTGGGAAATTACATTAAGAGATGATTTACAATGGAATGATGGTACACCTATCGTTGCTGCGGATTTCGTATATTCTATGGAACAATTATTAGATCCTGACTTCTTAAACTACAGAGCGAGTTCTTATTATGAAAGTACAACTGCTATTGTTGGAGCTTATGATTATGCTAAATCTGGTTTAATGACTTATGATTTTGAACCTGGTACAAATGCATCTAACATTACAAAAGGTTCTGATGGTGTTTATACATTTGGTGGAGAAAAAGTTGTTTTCTCTATATTTGATGAAGTTTTCGAGAAAATTGATTCTTATTCATTACTAGATGAATATGAGTATTACCTTGATGGGGATGCTGATGCTGATGCTGCATGGGCGATTATAACAGCTGATATGGATTCAAGAGGATATGTATACGTTACTGATGAAACATTAGCAGCGATGGATGAGTTAGTTGAATTACTAATTGTTGAAAATCAAGCTGGAGGTTACCCTTATCCGTCTGCAAACATAACATCATATAACCTGATGGCTGTTGAAACTGGTCTTGCTGCTAAATTAGATTTCGCTGAAACGGTTAATTTTAAAGCAACTAGTGAATATGTTTTACAATTCGAATTAGAAACTGCTTGTAATTTATTAAATGTTGATAACACTTTATCTTACCAAGCTGCATATAATATGGCTTCATTACCATTAGTTCACGAAGAATTATATGAAGCGAATAAAGTTGCACCTGCTCTTGGTTCAACATTATGGTCTTCAACTTACAATAGTAGTGTTGACACGACTGCTTCATGGGGTCCTTATGATTTAACTAAATTCCAATCAGGAAAAGTTTACGAATTAACTAAAAATGAAGATTGGTTTGGTTTTGATTTCGAACAAAATGATGGGTTATTCCAAACACAAAAAATTGTTTGTGAGACAATTTCTGAATGGTCAACTGCTTGGTTAAAATTCCAAAAAGGTCAATTAGATACTATCGGTATTGACGTTTCAATCTCTGAAGATTATAAAGGAAGTGAAAGAGCATACTATACTCCTTCATCATTCATTGCATCTTTACAAGTACAATCTGATGAAGCTTCAATCAAATCTTATTCTGCTTCAAATTCAACAAATAATACACAATTATTATTATACCCAGAATTTAGAGAAGCATTATCATTGGCTGTAAACAATCAAGCATTTGCTTCTCAAACTACAACAAGTTCTTTAGCTGGTTTTGGTTTATTTAACACAATGCATTATCATGATGTTGCTAATGGTTCTACTTACCGTTCAACTACAGCTGCTAAAATGGCTTTAATTGAAACTTATGGTGTAGATTTAAGCGAATTTAATAATGATTTAGATGCTGCTGTTGCATCAATCACTGGATATGATGTTGAACGTGCTGCTGCATTAATGACAACTGCATATAACGAGGCATTAGCTGATGGTAACTTCAGCGCTAATGATAAAATTAATTTAAGAATTTCTACTTCTGGAGTTACTGCTTCATTCACAAGACAAATGGAATTTTTAGATGCTGCAATGAAAGCTGCTGCTGTAGGTACTCCTTTAGAAGGTAAAATCTCAGTTTCTTATATTGATAATGGAACTGCATGGGCTACTAATTTTAGAGCTGGTGCCGGAGAACTTTGTTTAGGTGGATGGTCTGGTGCTGCATGGGATCCTGGGTATTTCTTATCTGCATACTTAGGTGATTCTAGATACGCTAAAGGATGGCAACCTACAACTGAAATGATGACTTATACTATGAAATTACCTACTGGTAATGTTACTGAAACTGCTTCATTATGGACTTGGTACCAATGGTTAAATGGTTCTTCAACTAGACCTGCTGGTGCAGACGGTACTTTCCACAACTGGAGTTCGTCTAACTTAAGTCAAAGTTACAGAGTTGAACTAATCGCAGAATTAGAAAAACAAATTTTACAATCAACTTATGTAGTGCCTTTATATAACTCATTTAGTGCATCATTAATTTCATACAAAATTGACTATGCTACTTATGAATATAATACATTTATGGCATACGGTGGAATTAAATACATGACTTATAATTACACAAATGGTGATTGGTCAAGTATTGCATCAAATGCTGATTATAAAGCATAAAAAATAACGTGAAACAAAAGGGGGAGATTTTTCTTCCCCTTTGTATCACATTAAAATAAGATAATTTTTTATATTGAATAAAATACATATAAAAAATTTTTTGTATTTTATTAAATATAAAAAAACGGAGGAGTATTTATGTTTAAGTATATATTAAAGAGGATAGGGTTAATGTTAATGACATTCTCTATTATTATGGTAATGTACTTTGTATTAATAAAAATGTTACCAATCAATATTGATATTCAATTTGGTCAAGATTATGATGCTATTTACGCAGCTATTGAGGCTCGTGGATATTTTGAACCAATACCAGTTCAGTTCGTACTGTATATTAAAAGAATCTTCTTAGAAGGTGACTTCGGTGTAGGGGTTAATATGCCTGGTCTTGCTGGATCATCTGTACTAGAAGTATTTAAAGAAAAACTTCCACCAACAATTTTAATTAATGTTTATTCTTCATTAATTGCTGTACCTGTTGGGTTAGGATTAGGGATTTATGCTGCATTAAAGAAAAATAAATGGCAAGATAACACATTAAGTATAGGAACTATGTTACTAAACTCAGTACCTTCATTTGTAATTGCATTTATTATCCAATATTTCCTTTGCTTTAAATTAAATTTATTCCCGCTTAATATGGACCCGGGATTTAACTATTTTTCTGCATCAATGTTTATGTCAATGATGCCTGCTGTATTAAGTTTAGCAATTTTATCTATTACTTCTTACACAAGAAAAACACGTGCTGAGTTAACTGAAGTACTTACTAGTGAATTTATGTTATTAGCAAGAACTAAAGGTTTAACTAAGTCTCAAGCAACAAGAAGACATGCTTTAAGAAATACAATGGTTCCTATTTTCCCAATGATTGTTGGTGAAATTGTAGGAGCATTATCTGGTTCTCTAATTATTGAAAGAGTATTCGATATTCCTGGTGTAGGAGCGTTATGGATTGATTCTATCAATTCTATCGATTATGATTTCTTCTTATTCGTAGCCGGATTCTATACATTAGTAGGGTTAGTTACGTCAATTGTAGTTGATATTTGCTACAGTTTCGTTGATCCTCGAGTGAAAGTAGGTGCAAAATAATGAATACTAATAAAATCGATAAAGACAAATTTGTTTTCGCGTCTAATACTGAAAAGATAATGGATCAAAAATTAGATACTAAGTCTAGAAGTTATTTACAAGATGCATTATTTAGATTTACGAGAAATAAAGCATCTATAGTTGCATCTATTATTATTGCAATTTTAGTTTTATTCTCACTTGTTATTCCTGTAGTTTCTCCATACTCAGTTTCATTTAGTGATGATGTTTATGTGTCTGTTTTACCTAGAAATCAATTATTTGTTGACTTAAAAATTCCATTTTGGGATGGTGGATCAGATAGCTTAATAAGTTCTGATAGACTTTCATACTATTTAGCAATTAATGAAGAAACTGGTCTTTCTCCAATTATGCATGATAAATATGAAGAAGTAGAAGTTGAGAGTTTTTCTGGTTCTATATCAATAAGATATGATGTTAGATTAGATACTTACGATTCAGTTGGAGTACAATTCTTATTATTAACAAGAACTGAATACGAAAATTTACAAAAATATCAAGATGAATCAGGTGTTCAAGTAATTTATCCAATTACTGAAAGAACAAAAAGACCAACAACTGGTGCTGATTCTGAAAATGCAAACTATTGGTACGAAACTTCTGTAATTGGTACAGGTGCTACACTTACACCAACATTAGATTCAGAAGGTAATTTAATTGATATATATTTACCTAACACTGGTGGTGCTGATGATTATACAAGTAAATTAAGAGTTGAAGGAGAAGGAAACTTCGAATATGACTATGCTTTAAGATCTGGAAGCACTTATCAAGTTAGGGTATTATACAAAGAATACTTTAGTTATTATTATTCTAATGTTCAAGACACAAGAATTAATACACCAACATTCCTATTTGGTACAACTGATAAAGGTAAAGATATTTTTACTTGTTTAGCGACTGGTGCTAGATTCAGTTTAATGTTAGGGGTAATTGTTGCTGTAGTGAATTTCTGTATTGGTATCGTATATGGTGCTATACAAGGGTATTACGGTGGTAAACGTGACTTACTTATGAGTCGAATTTGTGAAATTGTAGGGTCAATTCCTATGATGATTGTAATTACATTACTAAAATTCCACTTCGAATCAGTTAACGTTGTATTACTATTATTATTATCATTCTTTATAACAGGATGGATGGGAATTGCTGGTATAACAAGAATGCAATTCTATAGATTTAAAAATCAAGAGTATATATTAGCTGCAAGAACACTTGGAGCAAGTGATAAGAGAATTATGATTAAACATATTTTCCCTAATGCAATTGGTACATTAATAACTTCATCAGTACTTACTATTCCTGGAGTAATATTTGCTGAAACATCTTTAAGTTATCTAGGTATTATTAATCTAGATTCAAAAGATCGTACATCTGTAGGTACATTACTTGCTGGTGCGCAAGGATTCTTATCTACATATCCACATATGATGATATTCCCTGCGTTAGTAATTTGTTTATTAATGTTATCATTCAATTTATTTGGTAACGGTTTACGTGATGCGTTCAATCCATCACTACGTGGAACGGAGTAATATTATGAATAAAAAATTAGAAGTTAAAAACTTACAAGTGTCATTCCGTACACAAAACGGATTAGTTAAGGCTGTACGCGATATTTCTTTTGATTTACATACTGGTGAAACTCTTGCAATAGTAGGAGAATCAGGAAGTGGTAAATCTGTAACAAGTAAATCAATTATCGGTATTCTTTCAGGGAATGCCGTAGTTGAGGGTGGAGAAATTATTTATGATGGTCAAGATTTATTAAAAATTCAAGAAGAAGATTTCCATAAATTACGTGGTGATAAAATTGCAATGATCTTCCAAGATCCAATGTCAAGTTTAAATCCACTTATGAGAGTTGGGAAACAACTTACAGAAGCTATGCTTTTAAAAGCTAAAATGAGTAAAAAAAGCGCTAAAAATAACTTCAATGAAAAATTAAAATTATTAAATGATTATATCAATAAAGTTAATGGTAGTACACCAGAACTTATTGCTAAAAATAACGAAATGATTAAAACATTTGATTCATTTTCAATTAGCAGCATCGAATTAGAAAATGTTTATAATGAAGCTGTAAGTGCTGCAATTGAATTAAATTTATTAATTGATAATTTCTTATTCTTATTAGATAATAAGCAAGAAGTTGATTTCAAAAAAACAATTGCATCTGTTATAAGCAAATTTGAAGAAACTAAACATACTTACTTAATAGTTGATAATACAGAATCAATTTCTACAATTGATACATTAAGAGTTATTTTAGACAATATTAAAACTGAAAGAAATGTTGATTTAATTGTAAAAACATTAAAAACTGTTCATACATTATTAGATAATGCTATGGAAGGTGAAAAGCCAAACTATTTCACTTTAGGTTATTATGTGTTAAAAAACCCTAATGCTGATGTAACTTCTATGAGTATTGAAGAGTTAAATGTTATTACTAGAGAATACTTAGATAACAATTTCATGCTAGAATTTATTGAATTAACAGGTAAAGCGCTATGCTCAGCTAATCAAGAGTCTATTGCTAAGAAAAAAGAATTATTACCAGAAATTAAAGATACATTAACATTCTTTGAAACACAAGAAATGACTGCTAAAATAGCAACTTCTAAAGCTGTTGCATTAGCTAAAAAAATTAAAGAATCAATCAATAATGTTGAACTTGTTAAATCAAGTATTCAATATTCTTTTAAAGATATTATTACAAGCTCTATCGATAGATATTATTCTGGTGTGAAGAAAAATCCTAAAGAACAAAATAGATTTGATAAAGAAACTTTAAAACGTGAAAATATTATTGCAGCTGGAAAAACTCCAAATGGTAAAGTTATTCCTCCTATGTTAGTTGATTTAGAATTAACTAAACAAAATATTAATCAAATTTTCACAAGATTAATTGAATCAATTGAACAAGAAATTGCTAACCTTGATTCATTTGATAATGACAAAAAAGCGGTTGAATTAATCGATTTCTTTAAAGAACAAACAACTATTGTAGTTGCAAAAATGAACAAAAAAATAGCTAAAGCTAAAGCTTTAAAATTATTAGAAGAGGTTGGTATTCCTCAACCACAATTAAGATACAATCAATATCCATTCGAATTTTCAGGTGGGATGCGTCAACGTGTTGTTATCGCAATTGCATTATCAGCAAATCCAGATATCTTAATTTGTGATGAACCAACAACTGCACTTGATGTTACAATACAGTCTCAAATTCTTGATTTAATTAATAAATTAAAAGTTGAACGTAATCTATCTGTAATATTCATTACACATGATTTAGGTGTAGTAGCTAACATGGCTGATAGAGTTGCTGTTATGTATGCTGGTAAAATTGTTGAGTATGGAGATTTAAATGAAATTTTCTATTCTCCAGCACATCCATATACTTGGGCATTATTAAGTAGTATGCCAGATTTAGATACTAAAGGATCTTTAGAAGCAATTCCAGGGACTCCACCTAACATGATTTATCCACCAGTTGGGGATGCGTTTGCTCCAAGAAATAAATATGCATTACAAGTTGATTTTGAACAACAACCACCTTTCTTTAAAATAAGTGATACTCATTATGCAGCAACTTGGTTATTGCATGAAGATGCACCAAAAGTTGATTTACCAGCTGTTGTTAAAAAAAGAGCTGATAGATTTAAAAATGGTGGTAAACCTGTAAAAGAAGAAGTTGCTGAAGTTAAAGAAGAAGTTAAAGTAGAAGATGCTGAAAAAACTGCTAAACCAGTTGAAGAGGCTCCTAAAGCTACAGCAGCTCCAAAGAAAGCAGCTACAACTACAAAAACATCAACTACAAAAGCAAAACCTAAGGAAACTACAACAAAGGCAGCACCAAAAGATGCTGCAACAACTGTGAAACCAGCTCCTGTAAAAAAAGTAGTTAAAAAAACAACTACAACAACTACAACAATTAAAAAAGCTGGTGGTTCTACAACTACTGTTGTTGAAACTAAAGAAACATCTGGAGGTGACGTAAATGAGCAATAACAAAGAAGTCTTATTAAAAGTTGAAAACCTTCAACAATTCTTCAAAATGGGAAGAAGAGAAAATAAAGCTGTTAATGGTGTAAGCTTTGAAATTTATAAAGGTGAAGTATTTGGATTAGTAGGGGAGTCTGGATGTGGTAAATCTACAACTGGTCGTTCTATTATTCGTTTATATGACATCACTGGTGGTTCTATTTATTTTAATGGAACAAGAATTGCTGCTGGTACAAGATCTTATAAAGATGCTGTAGATGCTGCAAAAAAAATAAATAAAGAAGAAATTACTAAATTAAAACAAGATAAAAATGAAGCATTAAGTGACGAATATGCTGATGTTGAGGCAATTAATGTAAAATTCAATACATTAATGGCTGAATCAAATGCTAGATTATCAGTAGTTGTTGATGAAAATGCTGCTCTTATTGCCTCTGCAAAAAGTGATCATGCAAATTGTAATAAATATTTTGCTGCTGCACAAGTTGAAGAAACTCATTTAAAATATAAAGCTTTAATTGAAAATGAAACTGATTTTCACAAGGCTAAAAATTTAGAAAATGAATACAAAGCAGCATTAAAATCTGCAAGTAAAGATCGTATCATGAACAAAGTTCAAATGATTTTCCAAGATCCAATTTCTTCTCTAAATCCACGTATGACTGTAAAAGAAATTATTGGTGAAGGATTAGTAATTAAAGGTGTTAAAGATCAAGAATTTATTGATAAGCAAGTTTTCAGATTATTAGAATTAGTTGGGTTAGTACCTGAACATGCAAGTAGATACCCACATGAGTTCTCAGGTGGGCAAAGACAACGTATTGGTATCGCTAGAGCAATTATTATGAATCCAGAATTAATTATTGCTGATGAGCCAATTTCTGCTCTTGACGTTTCAATTCAAGCTCAAGTAATCAACTTACTAAGCGATTTAAGTAAAAGTATGGGATTAACTACATTATTCATTGCCCATGACTTAGCTGTAGTAAAATATTTCTCTGATCGTATTGCAGTAATGTATTTTGGTAAGATAGTTGAATTAGCAACAAGTGATGAATTATTTAATAATCCATTACATCCTTACACTAAATCTTTACTTTCTGCAATTCCTGTACCAGATCCAGAATTAGAAAGATCTCGTACAAGATCATCATATAACCCAATTTCTGCGCATGATTATACAGAAGAAGGACCGGTAATGCAAGAAGTAAAACCTGGACATTTTGTATATTGTAATTCAAAGGAATTAGAAGAGTATAAAAAAAATTTAAAGTAATATAATATAAAAGGAGGAATATTTATGCAAAGATTTGTAAAATATATTATAACAGCTATTTGTGGTATAACAATAATGTTCATCCTTTTTATATTACGATCTACATTTGTTCAATCTGATTCACAGATAATTATGAAGGATGTAACTGATGCTTTCTGTTCTGCAGGTATGTTATTACTATGTTCTGGGGCATTAGTTTTTGTAAGTAATCAAGGTATATTTAACATGTTTACTTATTCATTCAAAAGATTTACTTCTATTTTTAGAAGTGATGAAACAAAAAAAATGAACAAATTATATTATGAATATAATAGAGATCAATTAGCTTCACCTTCTCCAATGTTGCATTTATTTATTATAGGTGCACTCTTCTTGGCGATAGGATTAATATTTTTATTAATATATTCTAATATGTAAAAAAAAGACATTTAACTATATAAT
>JAWXUF010000039.1:0-10713 GCA_044432865.1 bacterium
TTGTAATTAAATGCTATTTTTGATAATATATAGTATATATAATATAAATAAAAAGGAGATAACAAATGAAAAAAATAATAATTGTTTTAATATCATGTTTTAGTTTTTTTGTATGTTTCCTTAATCAATACGATACAAAAGAATTAATTGAGGTAGTAGAAGTTAATACATTAAATTCTAATAATAAAAAGATGGAAGATTATTACTATGATGGAGAAGAATACGTTACATACCTAACAGACTCATATTCTAAACTTGTATATTCATCTGCTGGGACTATAGATATGGAATATGATCATCAAGGAGATAAAATTTCATTATATGGAAATGATAAAGAAAATCAATATGAAAAAGGAATAGCATCATCAAATTCAAATACTGGATTTACATTTACATCAGTACAAGAATATGGATATGAATACTTTGAAACATATGTTGGAGTACATGTAATTGCACGTGATGCTGGAAGAACACCATCATTTAAATTCGAAATACTTACTGATGGAGAAATAGCATATACAAAAACATATAGCAATGCATACGCAGAACAAGAATTTGTAAGTATACCATTAGAAGGTGTTGAAGTATTACAAATATTCGTAAAAATAATAAATAGTAGTGGAAGTGGAAATTATGCTGGATATGGAGATCCATTATTTAGAAAAGCTGCCCCAACGCCATATCTAGATGTATTTGATATGGAATTTAGTAATCCTGATCAAGTTACATCATTAAATCTATTAGAATATGCAAAAGCATATGATATGGCTGGAAATGATATATCTAGTTCAGTACAATATGAAACAGACTTTACAGAAGGTAAAACAGGAGTATTCTCATTAACATATTATGTATTTGATTCAAATGAAGTAATGAGAAAAAGAGAAGTAAGTTTATTAGTATTAGATATAGATTATACACAAACATGGACATTAGAAGATTTTAAAACACCATATGTAAACTATCTATATCATGCTAGATCATCATACTCAAATCAAATGAAAAAATTATTTGATTTAATAGTAGATGCTGGATTAAACTTTGATGATACACAATGGACAAAAAGATACAGATCAAATATTTATACATCACAAAATTTTAAATCATTTAATTTATATAATGAAGGAATATATTTAAAATATAGTGATGTAAATAGTGTACTTGATGGAATATGGGATTGTGAACCAAGAATATTTATGATACTTGAATTAGACCTAATGGCAAGTTATTATTGCAGTACAGATTCATCAACAAACTTAACAAATTCTGCTGGGTTTTGGGCTCAAAACCTAACAACAGATCAGTACAATTCAAGAATACAACAAATACTAGGAAATTCAGAGACATTTCTATCTTATGCAAAAGATGATATGACATATGCACAAAAATGGAAATATGTGACTGATGCATACAACAAAAAAGTACATTATAACGATGGAGCAAACCTTTACAATTCAATGGGATTATTAGTAGCTAAGTGCAATGGTAATTCTCAAGGATTAGTATACCTAGCACAAAGACTAGGAATAAAAAGTATCTACGCAGAAGGATGGTCAGACGAAGGGTTACATGCATGGACTTATCAAAAATTACCTGATGAAGAAGAATGGTATTTAACAGATAAACTCTGGTATACAACATTAGGGACAGTAGAAGGTTATACAAGTAATCATGCTGTATATTCAAATAGAACGTATACATTCCCTAAAACATCAAACGTTGCATATAATAGCTACAATTATACTTATCCAAGTGTATGGGCTACATTTGTATCAGAAACAATAAATTGTGTTGTTGGAGAGAATGTTGATTTATACGATAATATTAAAACAATATCATCAATCTTTTCAACTGTTCCAACAATAGATGATATTTCAATTAAAATTGTATTTGGAAATAAAGAATATTCTATTGATCAAATACCATCATTATCAAATGGATTATATACAGCAATATATAGTATAGAGTATCATCATGGTTCTACAGTTATACTAAGAGATTACGAAATTGATTTAGTAATTTTTGAACCTGAAATTGATTATGAATCTATTAATTCAAATTTAGTAACCACAACTGTATATGGTGGTGGAGCACAAAATGAAAATATGGACTATGATCAATCTAATGAAATAGAAGGTCTTGGATATAATTTAACAGATGGACAAAGTATTTCAATAGATGTTTCAGAAATTAATAGTAATGCATTAACTTTGAAGTACTCTACAAGAATAACAGCAAGAACTAATTCTTGGACTATGGATAATTGTCATATTAGTTTAACAATTAAAATGGATGGAGTAAGTGTTGTAACTACTGCAAGTTTAAAAGCATGGTCTACATACATTGATGTATTCGTTTCAATACCTGATGGTACACAAACAATTACATTCACAAACAATAAACTTTCATCTGGTGGATGTCATGGAGCGATAATTGATATTCAGTTTGGTACAGTTTCTATTGCAACTCAGTATAGTACAGGAAATGGCGGAACTACCGCATTATTTGTTGCTACATCTATTGGTGGATCAACATTATTATTTGGTGTAGGAGGATTCTTTTTATTAAGTAAATCTAAATCATATAATAATGAAATCAAAGATACTAAAGATAACAATTCAAAAACTTCTACAAAAGTAGAAACTAAATCTGCTACTAAGAAAGCTTCTACAAAAACAGAGGTTAAACCTTCTTCTAAGGTAGAACCTAAAACTACTACAAAGAAAACTACTCCTAAAGCAGAGACTAAAAATACTTCTAAGAAACCAGCTACTAAAGTAGAAACTAAATCTACTACTAAGAAAGCTACTCCTAAAGCAGAGGCTAAACCTACTAGTAAGAAAGCTACTCCTAAAGTAGAAACAAAAACTGCTGCTAAGAAGACTACGAAAAAAACTGATGAAAATAAATAAAAGAATGGTACCTGAGGATTAAATACCTCAAGTACCATTCTTTTTATTTTTTAGATATATCGTAAATTATTTTACATCCATTTGGATTCCAGTTGTAACTATCAGTATCATACCAATCCTCAGGTAAATCACCTTCAGAATAAGCTGTTGAAATTACAAGTAAATGACAATTTAAAAAAGCATTTGTATAAATAGTTGTTACAGATTTAGCTAAATATATTTCTTTTAGATTTGAACAGTCTTTAAATGCATTAGAACCAATTGTAGTTAACTTAGTTAATGTACTAATACTAGATAATGAAATACATCCATCAAATGTGTTATTTCCTATTTCAGTAATATTGTTACTCATGTCTACTGAAGTCAAAGATAAACACCCATAAAACGTACTTGAAGGTATTGTAGTAATAGTAGAAGGTAGTTTAACAGATTTTAGTGCTTTACATTGATAAAAAACTGAATGTCCTAAATTTTCTAACTTAGTAGGTAATGTAACACTTGTTAAAGAGAAGCAATTATTAAAAACGAAATTTCCAATTGTAGTAACAGAACTACTAAATTTAATAGACGATAAATTATAACAATATGCAAATGCACTATCATTAATATCTGTTACATTTTTAGGAATAGATACAGATTCTAATGAAATACAATATTGGAATGCACTTGCACCAATAGTAATCAATGAAGAAGGTAAACTAATTGATTCTAAAGCATAACAATTATAAAACGCATATGTTCCTATACTCGTTACAGAAGAACTAAATGAAATTTTACTTAATGAATAATTATTATAAAATGCATAATTACTTATTGTTTCTACTGATGATCCTAAAGTAACACTTTTTAATGAAGTACAATAAGTAAATGTATATTCATTAATAACAGTAATTTGTTTAGGAATAGTTATTGAAGCCAAAGAGTAACAATTTCTAAATGCGTATGCTCCTAGTTCTTTTAAACTAGAAGGTAAATTTATTTTTTGAAGATTAATACAATTATAAAATGCACTTGCTTCTATAGAAGTAATAGTAGATGGTAGGACAATAGTCTTAATATAACTATGATTTAAAAATGATGATGTTGCTATAGTATCTACTGTATAATTATTTTTTTCATAAGAAACAGTAGATGGAACAGTTATATAATCATAAAACTCATCATTAAACATTGAATCAGAATCTAAATTAAGAGAAGTAAGAGATGCTGTATAAATAGTTTCATACTTAGCAACATAATCTTCATTATCTTTTTCATCTTCATTCAATAAATTTTCTATTACTTTATATTCAAAATTAAAAATTTCAATAGGCGTTTTAGCTTTGCTAGAACAACCTGATAATCCTATAGTCATTATTATAAATAAAATAAAAACAGACATTTTTTTCATTGTAACACCTCCAAAAATATTATTTGATTGAAATAACTCATCATTACTTATTTAATTTTCTTAAATATAATTCATAAGTATTTTCTAATAAACATGCAATAGTCATAGGACCTACACCACCTGGTACTTTAGTTATAACAGAAGTTTTATTTTTAACATTATCAAAATCAACATCTCCACATAACTTTCCATTACTATCTCTATTAATACCTACATCAATAACTACAGCACCTTGTTTAACCATATGATCTTTTACATATCTTTCTCTACCAATAGCAACAATTAATATATCAGCTTCTTTAGAATAAGAAGAAACATCAACTTTACTATGTAAAATACGAACTGAAGCATTACGATCAAGCAGTAATTTTGCTACTGGTAACCCAACAATATTACTACGACCTATAATACAAACATTCTTACCTTCAATTTCAACATTAGCATGATCTAACAATTGAATAATCCCTTTTGCAGTACAAGGTAAAACAGATTCTCTTTTTTGCCATAAATAACCTGTATTCATTGGATGGAATCCATCTACATCTTTATTAATATCAATACTATCTAAAACTTGATATTCATCAACATGTTTAGGTAATGGTAATTGAACTAAGATACCATCAACATTTTCATCATTATTTAATTTATTAATTTCATTAATTAATTCAGATGTAGAAATAGATTCATCTAATCTAATTAAAGTATTTTTCATCCCAACATATGTACAACCTTTTTCTTTACCTGTTACATAAGATAATGATGCTTGATTATTACCTACTAAAATAACAACTAAATGAGGTACTCTATTATATTTAACTTTGGCTTGTTCAACTTTTTCTTTTAAAGCATTTTTATTAATTTCTGATAATTCTTTTCCACTTACTACAATACTCACTTTTACTTCCTCCTAGAATATATAACTAAATAAAACTAAGATAATAACTCCGAAAACTATTCTATAATATCCAAAAATACTAAAATCATGTTTTTTAATAAATTTCATTAATCCTTTAACAGCAATAATTGAAATAATAAATGATACAATACTTCCAATTAATAATAGTATTAATTCAGAAGAAGTAAATACTCCAAAATTTATTATTTTAATTAATGACGCACCAAACATAATAGGAATAGATAAGAAGAAAGAAAATTCGGCAGCTATAGTACGATCACACGACAATAACATTGCACCTAATATAGTAACACCACTGCGTGATGTACCAGGTATTAATGCAAGTAATTGTACTAATCCTATTATAATTACAACTTTAAAACTCATCTTAGATATACTATCTATTTTGAACTCTCTTTTTTTATTTATCTTCTCTATTATTATAAATAAAATCCCGTAGAATATCAATGAAATTCCAATAACAATTGGATTATTAAATAACTCTTCAATTTTGTCATTGAAAAGAATTCCTATTATTGCTGCTGGGATGCATGCAATTATAACTTTAATCCATAAATTCCATTTTTCTTTACATAAAGAAGAAGTAAATGATATTTTATCATTTACTTCAATTGGTATTAATCTTTTAAAGAATGTAACTACAATAGCTAATATTGCACCAAGTTGTATTACAACATCAAACATATTAAAAAAATCATTTGTAAGAGTAGTATTAGTAAACTGAGTTATAATCTCCCTAACAACAATAATATGTCCTGTACTACTTATTGGTAACCATTCTGTAATCCCCTCAACTACAGCTAATATAATAACTAAAATTAAATCAATAAAACTCATAAATTCTCTCCTATAATAACGGTCCTAGTAAAGTAAAAGCAAAAGCTCTTATTCTATTAGTAATTGAACGATTGTTCCATTCATCTAATTCAATCTTTTTAGATAAATTTAATGCATTAACAAAATCCTTTTGCATTTCCTTTACTGAATCCGTATTTATTAACAAGTTACCACATTCAAAATTAAGAAACAAACTTCTATAATCTACATTTACAGTACCTATAAATGCATACTTTCCATCTACTATGATATTTTTAGCATGATTAAATCCTGGAGTGTATCTATACACTTCACCACCACTTAATATAATATTATTACAATGTTCTAAAGTAACAGGAAAGAAGAACTTCTTATCTGATATTTCAGGAAGTAATATTTTAACATCAACACCACTTTTTATCGCTTGTGCTATAGCATTGATAAATGCTATATCAATAATAAAATAAGGTGTTGATATATAAATTGATTTTTGTGCGTTATTTATCAAGGAAAGAAACAAATCATAAGATGGTGACTTCTTTGTAATAGGACCATCTCCAAATGGAAATATATATCCTTTTGATATTGAATCATTATATATCGGTTTGTAATCTTCAATTACTAACATCTCTTGCGTAGACATATACCAATTTTGGGCAAATAGTAATGTATACGAATATGTTGCTTTACCTTCAATTAATATTCCATTATCTCTCCAATGACCAAATCTATCTTTACGATGAATATATTCATCAGCAAGATTGAATCCACCAGTATAAGCATATAAACCATCAACAACAGTTATCTTACGATGATTACGATAGTTTATTGTTAGGTTATTAGTACCTAATGGATTATATGCTATTATTTTAATATTAGAAATATTATTTAATTTACTTACTGTTTTCTTATCAAGAATCTTATTACATCCAACCGCATCATACATTATCTTTATTTCTATACCACTTAATGCTTTTTCTTTTAATACATCAAATAACTCATTAAATAATGATCCCTCACCGATAATGAAGTATTCTAAAAATATAAATTTTTTAGCATTCTTTATTTTATCTAACATATCTAAATATATTGTATTACCATCATTAAAAAAAGTATTTTCTGTATTATCATACAAACAATATCCATCAGTTGAAGAATGAAGAATAGAAGCATGTTTAAAACCTATTAAATCTTCATTCTTCAATTGATTTAGTATTTCATCACAATTAGATAGTTTATCATTTAAATAAGCATTAATCTTTTTATTCTTTCTTTTTGGTAATGTTCTTCCTGTACCAAAAATTAAATAGAAGCAGGCACCTGCTAAATTAAATATTAAAATTATTATAATCCAATTTAGTTTATAAGATATATTCTTATCTGAATTGTATATAATAGAAACACATAGTAATTTTACTATTAATGATATTATTGATATGTATGGTACATTATGAGTATGAAAGAATAATACATAATATAATAATACTTGAATTAAAATAATTATAATTCCAATAATTGTCCTAGCAATTGCATAACGTCTTTTAGTTTTAAATGACGTTGTCATTTTTCATTCCACCTACTTGAATATATCTATTTCATTTATAACTTCAATTCCATTTTCTTTAAGTAAAGAAGTAGTAACACCACTACCATCAATTAAGTTTCCAGAGAACGTACCATCATAAATTTTAGTTACACCACATGAAGGACTTTTCTCTTTTAATACAGCTAATTTAATATTATGCTTCTTACATAACTCTAATGCTAAATTAGCACCCTTATTAAATTCAAATGTTTTATCTTCATTGTTTTTATTTATAACTTTATTATTTAGTATCTCACAAGATACTCGAGGTATACTTAATCCACCAGAAACTTCAGGACAAAATTGGATAATTTCATATCCGACTAATTTACTTTTAACATCACATAAATTATTTGATCCATTATACTTACAGTTAACTCCTAACAGACAAGCAGATACTAATACTTTTTCCATTTACTTCACATCCTAACTTTTTTGATAAATTAAATTTTCTCTTAATTAAGCCGTTTTTTATTTTTAACATTTTAAATTATATTTAATTATAATTAAATTTTACCATTTTTCATTTACATAAACAAGAAAAGAAATATGAAAAATTGTAGCATAATATCCTTATATTTTGAATATAGTATATTGAGGTGATTATAATAGCTGTTGTTAAATATAGTGAAGCAGAAGTAAAGTTATTAGCAAGACTAATGCGTGCTGAAGCTGAGGGCGATGGAACTCAAGGAATGTTACTAGTAGGTAACGTTGGGATTAATAGAGTACGTGCTAATTGTTTAGATTTTAAAGATATAAGATCAATTGAACAAATGGTATTCCAAAGTCCTGGTGGATTTGAAGCCACTCAAAAAGGATACTTTTATCAAGCTGCTAGGGAAATAGATATTAAACTAGCAAGAAGAGTAATTAACGGCGAACGATTCACTCCAGGAACTAAATCTTTATGGTTTTATAATCCATTCGGAGCAGATTGTAGAGCACAGTGGTGGGGACAATGGAATACAGGTAAATATAAAAGTCATTGTTTTTATTCACCACTAGATAGTGAAAAATGTTATTAGAGGAGAAATGTAATTTATGAATTATTATCAATACCCACCAGTAGGTTATCCTTATTATAATCCTACTAATCAAGATACAACACCAGAAACATCTTATATAGAAAATATTCTAAGATTAAATTTAGGAAAGAATATTTCAGTATATATGAATTTTGAAAATTCAACTTATGGTTCTAAAATTTTCAAAGGTAAATTAGAAGCAGCAGGTAAAGACCATATTATCATTAGTGATCCTAATACTAATATGCGTTATGTATTATTATCAATTTATTTAGATTATGTAACTTTCGATGAAGAAATCAGTTATTATTATCCGTACCAACAAAACCAATATCAACAAAAATAATTTAAGCTACAATTTGTAGCTTTTTCTTTTTTATGATATAATTTTGTAAAAAGGAGATGGATTAAATGTGTATATTTTGTAAAATTATAAATAAAGAAATTCCAAGCAATATTATATATGAGGATGAACATACAATTGCGTTTTTAGATATAGAAGCAAATTCTTATGGACACACTTTAGTTATTCCTAAAAAACATATTGTTAATACATTAGATTGTGATGCAACAACATTTTCTCATGTAATGAATTCACTACATAAGATTGTACATCATTATAAAGATGTACTTAACATTGAAAGTGTTAATATCATTAATAACAGTGGTGAGTTTGCACATCAAACAGTTTACCATCTACATTATCATATTATTCCAAGATATAACGAAGAAGAAACAAGACGATTAGATGAGATTAAATTAAACTTTCAAGATGTATTATCTAAATTAAAACTTAATAATAAATAAAAATAGTGATTTAGGATAAACCTAAATCACTATTTATTTTAATAAATTTCGTTTAATGCTTTATTTATCGATTCTTTAGATAACTCTACATTATCTTTAACAAACTCACATGTCTCATCTCTTGTATAGCCCTTATTTTTTAATTTTAAAATCATGTTACATAACAAATCATGATTAGCTTGTTCAATCCCTTGTTCAATTCCTTGTTGAATCCCTTCTTCAATTCCTTTTTCAATTCCTTGTTGAATCCCTTCTTCCTTAGCTTCCATTCTTATTGCTCTTTCTCTCCAATACTCTTGTGATAACAATACATTTAAGTCCATTAATGTTTCCTCCTGTGTTTTTATTTTATTTACAATATCATTTAATTCTAAAATGAATGGATGATCAGATAATGTATTATCATACATGAATCTACAACAATCTCCATATAAATTATTAGGTAATTTTTTTGATGAAATATTGTGGAATATTACTTTTATCCTACTATTGTATTTATACTCTAATTTACTTTCAACAAATTGCTTAACTATTTCTTTGTATTTATCATCTCCAAACAAATCATATGTACATAAGACATGTAAATGTAAATAAGGATATTTATTGAAAGGTTCACCAGAATTTAGTAGATTTGCATATACAATTGATAATATTGAATCTACTCTTTCTGGTGGAAAATCATATTTACTTTGTTGCATTTCTACAATAGAACAAAAGTTAAGTGTTTCGAATTTAAGATCTAAAACTATTTTCTTATTTAAATTTACTCTCTGATCATCTTGTGTAATTGAAGTATAATCATTTGGTAATTCTACACCCTCTAATACTTCAATAAATTTTTTTACTAATTCTTTGTTCCCTCTAAAAACCATATTAAATAATTTATCATTTTTCATTGATAAGTCTTTAATTCTTTTCATTTCCTCTTCAGTATACTTCATATATTCTCCTTCTCTAAGATATAGTAATATTTTACTAATAATATAGAAGTATATTTTTATTATACATAATAGAAATAATTAATTCAATAATATTATAGTAAAAGTAGTTACATTATATTATTACTAGAATTAGGTAGAATTACTAAAAAAAATATTTTTTATATAAAAATGAAGAAATGAAACACTACCCCAGTAATTGTCACTTACCCCGTAAGTGAGAATTTAAAGGGGGTGAAAATTTGAGATTTAAATTAACAAAAAAAGTAAAATTACAAATGATTGATATGCATAAAAAAGGATATTCAAGATCTTATATTG
>JAWXUF010000040.1:0-10608 GCA_044432865.1 bacterium
GGATGTTGTTGGAAGAGGAGAAAGAGTTATTAGAAGATAAAGAGTTAGATAATAATAACCCAATACTAACTAAAGAAAGAATACTCCCCTTAATAATTAAATATGTATTAAAATAATGTAATAAAAAACAAAAAAAAGAAAAAATATGTTTTTTCCGAACAAAAAATGTGTAAAAGAGTCTTAAAATATAAAATAATATTTACAATTACAATGTGCTAAATTATAATTTAAATATAATTTTAGTTATTACTTTAATTATAAATATTGAAAATAAGGGAGATTTATTTATGATAAATTTATTAACAGAAGCAAGTACAGGATTTTCATTAGAATCATTATGGATCGCATTAATTATATTCTTACCAATCTTATTAGCATTAATTTCATCTAAGACATGGAATGTAGTACATGGTATTATTACATTCTTATTAGCAAGTTTTTTACTTAGCTATGTAGATTCATTTGAAAGCTTAGGATTATTAGGTAAAATATTAACAGGTGATAATTTACAAATGGGTAAAGATGCAATTGAAATGATTTGTAAACCAATCAATTTAATTATTGACCAATTAGTTAATATTGAATCATTAAATTCAATTTTAACAGGAGAAATGAGTAATCATATTATCTTAGGTGGATTAGTATTATTATTTGTAATTTCACAAGTAGTAGGTTCAATGTTCAGAAGAAATAGATAATTAAATACAAAAGACTTTAGAATTTTATTTCTAAAGTCTTTTTTCTTTTTAATGACATTTTTCATTAAGTTAATATTGTAAAATAGTAAATGGTGAAATACATGTCAAAAGAAAAAAAGAAAATATCAAAAGAAGAAGAGAAAATATATTTTTATGAAATATCAGCAACAATAGTAATATTATTTTCATTAATAACATTTAGTGAATTAGGATTTGTTGGAACGGGATTAAAGTCATTAATGTTAATATTATTTGGTGATTACTATTTTGTAATATTATTGTACTTAATAGGACATGGGATATATGCATTAATAAAAAGAAGATGGTTTAATTTTACATCAATAAAATTTAATGGATTTTTATTATTTGTATTATCATTAATCGCATTAAACCATATTGGTTTTTATGAAAGATTAGGATTTGATGAATCGGACATCTTTTCTAACACCCTAACAACATTTTATAATACAATAAAAAATTTAATTCAAATAAATTCATATGGTGGAGGATTAGTAGGTGCTTTAGTACTACAAGTATTAATATTCTTATTTAATCCATTAGGTACATTAGTAATACTTGTAGTACTATTAATACTTTCAATTTCTTTTATGACAAGCTTTAGTTATAAAACATTTATGTATTATACAAATTTTGTTTATAAAAAAATTAGAACTGCTTTTATATTAATGTATAAATATTTTAATAATATATCTTTCCCAACAAAACAAATAAAAAAAGCTAAATTAAATGTTAATTTAAATATTAATATACTAGATGATGTAGACAACAAAGCAAATGAAGCAATAGCATATAAAATAAGTGAAGAAGTATTTAGTAATTTAGCTTATTATTTATCTGATTTAGGTGTATATATTACAAATAAAAAAATGTATTTAGGATATAACACAACAAGATATGTATTTGATTGTAGCAAAATAGTTTATGAAAGAGAAAAAATAAATAGTATTACACAAAGTAATACTATAATATATGATAAAAATAATAATTTAATAATAGAAGCATCTAATAAAGTTAAAAGGTTACTAACAATAAAACAGTTATTATTAAATACAGATGAAATACCATTAGGATTAGAAATTGATAATAGTATAATAACATTTGAGCCTTTAAAACATTATAATTTATTATTAACAGGATCAAATGATTCAGGTATTAAAACATATTTAAAAAGTTTTATTGTTAGTAATATATTTAAATATAGAAATGAATTTAAATTAGTTTTATTTGATTTTAATCAAGATTTTATCGAATTAAAATATATGCCTAATTTATTTCAACCTTATTGTAGTAATAGTTCTGAACTATTAAATACATTAGATAATGTAGCAAAAGAACTAGAAAGAAGAATAGAGTTAATAAATCAAACAGGATATCAAAATTATACTGAACATAATAAATTAGAAACAAACAAACTAGAAGTAATATATGTAGTAATAAATAATATAGATAATATAAAAAGTTATGTAGATAAACAAGAAGCCAAACTTTTATATTTCTTAAAGTTTGGCTTTAGAGTTGGTATTCATTTTATTATAATAAATCGTAATATAGGAATAGAAAAAGATGTCCTAACAAATGTACAAACAAAACTTGTTTTTAAATGTAATATGACTGCTCAATCATATGAAATACTTAATAATAACAATGGATGTTTATTAGAAAGTAAAGCAGATATTTTAATTAGTAATTTAAATGAAACATTAAGAGTAGCAACACCATATATAAGTAATGGTGATTATGATAAAGTAATAACAAAATATATAGTAAATTAAATTACTTTTTCATCTTATTTAATTGTTCTAATCTTTCTTTAAAAGCACGTTCATATTTACCAGTTAATTTAGGTTTATAATAAACTTTATTAGGTATTCCTGATGGAAGATATTGTTGTTTTACAAATCCTTCTTCATAGTCATGTGGGAATTTATATTTAGCATTTCCAACTACAATTTCTCTATTTAAAATATTAGGTGGAATCTTACCTGTAATTCCTGAAGTGAAATCAACAATAGCTTCATCAAGAGCACTATATGCACTATTTGATTTAGGTGATAAAGCCATTTCAACTACAACAACAGATAAAGGTATTCTACCTTCAGGAAGACCTGTAGCACGACATGCTTCAATAGCTGCCATAACCTTAGGTCCGATAGAAGGATTACCTAAACCGATATCTTCATAAGCAATAATAGTTAATCTTCTAAAAATGATATCTAAATCACCTTTAACAATAAGTCTTGCTAGGTAATGAAGTGCTGCATCAACATCACTACCACGTATTGATTTTTGTAATGCAGATAAACAATCATAATATGAATCTCCATTTTTATCTAAATCTAAAGATGGCTTACCTATAACATTTTTTGCGTTTTCTAAAGAAACATTTTCTTCATTTAAACATAAAATTTCTAACATGTTTAAAGCAGTTCTAATTTCACAATTAGAAGCATGTGCTAAATAATCAAATACTTCTGATTCAACATTAGTACTAAATTCTTTTTCGGCAACTTTCTTTAATAAAGTAGAAACATCACATTGTTTAATATCATTTAATTTATAAATATGTACTCTACTACGTATTGCTTTATTAACACTATGATAAGGGTTTTCAGTAGTTAATCCAATGATTGTTAATTTACCTTCTTCAACAGAAGGTAATAAATAATCTTGAATATCTTTTTTCATACGATGTATCTCATCAATAATTAAAACAGTATTCTCATAAAAAGAAGCTGAAGTACTAATCTCTTTTAATTTATCTTTGTTATCTACAGATGCATTAAACTCAAAAACATTTAAAGAAAAATAACTAGAAATTATTTTAGCGATTGATGTTTTTCCTATTCCAGGAGCACCATGTAAAATCATAGAAAATAATTGGTTATTATCAATCATCTTTTTTATAATACCTTTAGGACCAACTAAGTGGTCTTGACCTATAATATCTTCAAACTTAGTAGGTCTAATTCTAAACGCTAGTGGTTGCATAAAATCACCTCAATTTATTATATCATAAGTAGCCATTTTTTTTGACAAAATATACAAATTATGTTAATATTTTTATATAGGATGTGATTAAATGAAGTTTCAAATATTTTTCTTTAAGGAAAACACAAGATCATTAGATACTCCAGCGTTAGTAGACTTTTTACTAGAAGACGAAAACATGAGTCTAGTTACTACTGATGATCAAGTATCAATTAATTATTCAAACAGTTTAGTAGGACTTGATTATAGTCTTATTTTTACGAAAACAAGTAGAGTACCTGATATCGCTAGGTTAAGTCCTAAATATCTAGACTTAGATTTCTTTGTTGAATATGATATGTTATTACCTTTATTTAAAGTTAATATGATAAGTAGTGTAATAGAAAAAATATGTAGTAGATTTAATTTATTAATTTATAACTATTTATTTGAAGATGTAACAAGTTTTACAAGAGATATTATTAAAACAGGATATGATAGAGCAAGAAGATTATATAAAGAAAAATATCCTTCTGAATATCAAGGATTAGTATTTGTAACTAAATCTAAATTAGATGCTTATTATAAATATGTTTTAGATGCTAAAGCTACTAATGAATATTATAATAATAAATACTTATTTTTAGATGCATATTTTGGATTAAATGTTGAAAAAGGTGAAATGTGTTTAATTTCTAATTTTAGATTAGATTGTTCTTTAATTATTCCACCAAGTGTAGATGTAATAGAACTTGAATTAAATGGAAATAAATTCTACTATGATTTTAAAGAAGTAGAAGTATTAATTAAGAAATATATTAAAGAATTCCCAGGATTCGTTGGTAATACAAAAATGATTGATGAAAATCACATTAAAAAAGTTAAGAAAATTCTTTCTAAGATGAAAGTTAAACCAATAATGGAAAGAATTTCATTAGTTGAACAAGAAAGGTTGATTGATTTTTAGTGAGTACTAAAAGTAAAGTTATTAATATTATAGTAGGTTTATTTCTATTAATTCCAGCAATAGCATTAATACTATATGCTAACCTTGGATTAGATCCACTCGGATGTTTAGTAGATAGCATTTCGCAATTAACTTATAATACAACTAAAGGTGCAGTAGCACTTTCTTATGGTAATGCATTAACATGTGTTAATATCTGTTTTTTAACATTCCATCTTATTAGAAATAAAAGAATACCATTCTTTATATTTGGATTATTAATGTCTATTGTATTAGGTACAGGAATTGATTTATTATCATTAAATATTACTTTCCTACCTACTACATTAGTGTTTAATATTTTATGGTTTGTTATAGGATATTTAACTATGTGTTTAGGAATTGCATTTATTCAAAAAGGAAGAATTCAAAAAATGCCTTTTGAAGGATTTCATGAAGCAATATCAGATATTGTTAAAAAAGATATTAATGTAGTTAGAGTGTATGTTGAAATTTCTTTATTTATTATTGCAATTATTTTATATGCAATTGTATTATTAGTTGTAAATAAAGAATTCAATTTATTTAATTCATTAAATGTTGGTACAGTGTTTATTATGTTGTTAACAGGTCCAACTGTTAATTTAATATATAAAAAAATAATAAAAGGAGAAATAAAAGATGAGCAACAAACTAATTGATCACACGTTATTAAAAGCAACAGCAACAAAAGAAGAAATTATTAAATTATGTGAGGAAGCAAAACAATACGATTTCATGAGCGTATGTGTTAATCCTTCATGGGTAGAATTTTGTAAAGAACAATTACAAGGTTCAGATGTTAAAGTATGTACAGTAGTTGGATTTCCTTTAGGATCTAATTCAACTAAAGCAAAAGTATTTGAAACAAAAGATGCAGTAAAAAATGGTGCAGATGAAATTGATATGGTAATTAATGTAGGGCAATTAAAAAGCGGAAATATGTCTTATGTTAAATCAGAAATTAAAAAAATTAGAAAAGCTTGTTTAGATAAAACATTAAAAGTTATTATTGAAACTTGTTATTTAACTTTACCTGAAATTAAAAAAGTTTCTAAAGCTGTTAAAGCTTGTGGGGCTGATTTCGTAAAAACTTCTACAGGATTTGGTACTGATGGTGCTACAGTTGAACACGTAGCTGCAATGAGTAAAGCAGTAGAAGGTACAATCGGTGTTAAAGCATCTGGTGGTGTTAGAACTACTGAAGACTTAACTAAAATGGTTAATGCTGGAGCAACAAGAATCGGTACATCAAATGGTGTTACTTTAATGGGAGGAAATAAAGATGACAATTCCAACGCCGCATATTAATGCAAAAAACAAAAGTGATTTCGCTAAAACGGTTTTAATGCCTGGAGATCCATTAAGAGCAAAATTTATTGCTGATACATTTTTAGAAAATGTAGTAGAAGTAAACTCAGTAAGAAATATGTTAGGATATACTGGTACATATAAAGGTAAAAAAATAAGTGTAATGGGTTCAGGAATGGGTATGCCTTCAATTGGTATTTATTCTTATGAATTATTTGCTTTTTATGGTGTAGAAAATATTATTAGAATTGGTTCTGCTGGATCATATTCTGAAGATTTAGATGTATATGATGTTGTATTAGCATCAGCTGCATATTCTGAATCATCTTATGCATCAGTACAAGCTGGTATTGAAGATAATACTTTAGCTGCTAATAAAGAATTAAACGATGAATTAATCGCAGCAGCAAAAAAATTAAACATTCCTATGAAAGAAGCTGTAATTCATTCAAGTGATGTATTCTATCGTCAAACTCCTGAACAATGGAAACAAATTAATAAAGATTTCGATTGTAAATGTGTTGAAATGGAATCATTTGCATTATTTGCTAATGCTCAAGTATTAGGAAAAAAAGCAGCTTGTTTAGTAACTATCTCTGATTCATTTACTAATCATAAAGTTACTACTTCTGAAGAAAGACAAAACTCATTTACTAAAATGATGGAAGTTGCTTTAGAATTAGCGAATGATTAATTTGTATAAAGGAGTATTTGCATCGTTTCTTAGTGTAACGATTGCATGTACTATTTATCTAATTTATATTATTTGTGGAACTAAATTACATAATTTATATTCAAGTGATCCTACATATATATTTTTTACGATTATGTTAATATTTGTTTTTGGATTTATTTCTGCAATCTCATTCTTTAAAATTAAGTCAGTAAAGATAAGAAAAGATTAATCTTTTCTTATCTTTTATTATATAATTGAATTTTTAGGATAAAATAATTTATAGGAGTGATTATCAATGGAAAGATCAAAAGTTAATAATATCGATTATTTCTTTATAGAAAATATAAAATATAAAACAAATACAATAAGTATTTTCTTTAAAGAAAAAATAACAAAAGAAAATATGATAAGAAGACAAATTCTTCCTAGAATATTATCTAATAAAACAAGGCAATATAATTCACAATTGAAATTATCAAGAAAACTAGCATCTTTATATTCTAGTTCTATTTCAGCTTCTGAATCTATTTCAGGTGAATATTCTGTATTAAAATTTTCTATTACTTTTATTCAAAGTAAATATTTAAATGAAGATATTACAAAAGATGTACTTAATCTATTAAAAGAAATTGTTTTTAATCCCTTTACAGTAAATGAACAATTTGAAGAAGAAACTATTAATAGAATTAAAAATGAATTAAAAAATCTTGTTAAGCAAAAAGAAGTATCTTTTATGATTAAAGCTAAAGAAGGAGCATTTAAAACTTTATTTGAAGATCAACCATGTAATTACAATATAGTTACTAATGAAAAGATTGAGACAATAAATGCTAAAGAAGTATATGATTATTATAAAAATGTTATATCAACAAATCAAATGTTATTAATATTTGAAGGTGATAAAGATGTTAAAGATCAAATTGATATGTTTAGTACTGAATTAGAAAGTAACTCTGAATATAATGCATACCACCCAAAAAGTTCTCCTAAAGGGTTGGTAGTTAAAAAAGACAAAACAAAACAAAATAATTTATTTTTTGTTTATGATGGTTTTAGTGAAAAAGATGAAGATAATGTTAAAAACTTTTTCTTTTCAATGATGCTTGGAGAATCCCCAAGTTCTTTATTATTTCAAGAAGTAAGAGAAAAACATTCTTTAGCTTATTCAATTGGATCACAGTTTGATGCTAATTTTAAATTATTATATATTTATGGTGGAGTTAAACTTGATTCTTTAGATAAAACAATTGAAATAATTAATGACCAATTAAACAGACTTAAAACAGAAGATTTTACAGGTTTATTAAATGACTCAAGACAAAATTATTTAAATCATTTATATTCTAGTTTAGATTTAAAAGGTTTCTTAACAACAAGATATGCTAGAAGTTGGATATCAAATACTTATACAACAATAGAAGAATTAATTGAAAGAATAAATGCTGTAACAATTGATGATATAAAATGTATTGCTAATGAAATTCAAAATAAAATAATGTATGTATTACAAGGAGAGATAAACAATGAAGATTAAAGAATATCCTAAGTTTGAACAAGTTGTTTATACAACAACAATAAATAATATGAATATTGTTTGTATTCCTAGTGATAAGTTTAATACAACAAGTGTATCATTATCTATTGACTATGGTGCAACAGACATCGAATTTAATTATAAAGGTAAAGATTATAAATCTAATCAAGGTTCAGCTCATTTTATTGAACATAAAGTATTTGAATTAGAAGATGGAAATGATGCATTTAATTTATTATCAGCATTAGGAGCAGATGCTAATGCATATACAACATATGATGAGACTGCTTACATGTTTTCTTGTAGTGATAATTTATATGAATCATTTAAAATATTTTTAAACTTTATTTTAACTAATACTTTAAATGATAAAACTATTAATAAAGAAAAAGGGATTATCTTAGAAGAGTTAATGATGTATCTAGATAAACCTCATTATGTAGTACAAGAAAAACTAATGAAATTAATGTATAAAGATAGTTATATCAAAGATTCTATCTTAGGTACAACAGAAAGTATTAATGCTTGTGATGAAGCTTCTTTATCTTTGATATATGACGCTTTTTATAATCCTAAGAATATGACTTTAAATGTTTCAGGAAACTTTGATATTAATGAATTAGAAAAGTTTTTAGAAGAAGAACTAAACAAATATAAATTTGATGATTATGATACGAAGAAAATTTATCCTAAAGAAAAATTAACAGTAGAAAAACAATATGAAGAAGTTAAAGTAGATAGTGATGTTAATTATGTAGCATTAGGAATTAAATTAAATCCTAAGATAAATGATAATTATTTAAAAAATGATTACATTGCTGAGGTAGTTAATTTTATGTTATTCTCAAAATCAACATTCAAAATTAACGATTTAATTGAGAAAGAAGTAATGTTTAACAACTATTCGTATTATACTATCTTTAATTCAAACTATTGTTTTACTGAATTTATCGCAACTTCAGACCAACAAGATTTACTAATAAAAGAACTAAAAAGTATGATTTTAAATTTCAAAGAAAATTTTATTGAAGAAGATTTTGAATTATTCAAAAAAATCTCTTATTCTAATTTCATAGCAAATTTAGATGATCTAGAAAGTTTATGTGAAGAAGTAAGTATTGCTAATGATGAGAACTATGATTATTTCGAAAAGTATGAAACTCTAGATAAAATAACTAAAGAAGATATTTTAGAATTTATGAAAGATATAACTGAAGAAAATATCTCAATTGTTAAATCTATATAGACCGTAGTAGATTTTGAATTTTTGCGAAAACCGCCAAATTACGCCATTATTCGACATTTTATAATATAATATAAGTGCACTAGCAAATATATTATAGAGGAGGATTTTTGTGCATAATTATTTTCATGTATTTGGAAGATTAGTTACTGATATCGAAATTAATGAAACATCTACAGGGAAATCTGTAGGTAATCTTAAATTAGCTGTAAGAAGAGAATTTAAGAACTTTAATGGAGAATACGATACTGATTTTTTAAAGATTTCACTGTGGGAAGGTGTAGCAACTAATGCAAGTCAATATGTTAACAAGGGAGATCAGATATTAATTTCTGGTAGAATTGTAACTAACAAAGTTGAACTTTCAGAAGAAAAATTTATGAATGTAACTGAACTGTACGGAGAAAAAGTAACTTTTATCTCAGGACAAAAACAAGATTAATTTTTAAAGGAATAGAAAAATTTTCTATTCCTTTTTTTATTTCTTTTTTAATTGTAGAAAAAAATCGTTTTTTGTTGTATAATATAGTAAATATTAATGGAAGGGTTGATTATTATGCCTCAATTATTAGATCGATTTATTGATTTAAATGTAAGATTTGAAAAAATGTCTAGAAAAGAAAAAGAAGTTAAACATAAAAAGTATATTGATTTCATTATTAAAGAAGCTGTAACTAAATTAGGTGATGATACTGATTATCTTGTTGATGGATTTGTAGCATCTATTGCAGTTATTATTTCTTATTCTAAAAAATTTACAACTGATGAGTATAAAAAATTACAATCTTTAACTAGTACTTTTGCTGTATTACCTTCTTTTAAGGAATATAAAAAAATTATTGTTAATTTACAATCTAATACTGAAAAAGTTATTAAAACTTTCTTTACAAGTATTTCATCGCATAAAGGTAAACTAGATGAAAGATTCACTCCATGGTGCATTGAGTTCCTAGCAACTCTTAACGGAGATATTGAATTTTTAATGATGTATACTAAATTATTTAAAAGATAATATAAATTAATCAAAAAGGCTATTTAGCCTTTTTTTTGTTTTGCTGGAGGGGAGTTAGAGATATCGCCTGGACCAGTAGGGGTTTGAACATAATAAGAAGTATCAACATTTGAAGGAGTAAAAGGAGAAGAAACAGTAACACTACTAGTTGAACCATTTCC
>JAWXUF010000041.1:0-10301 GCA_044432865.1 bacterium
CTTTCGCTTTAGATTCATCAATTACAATAGCATTACTATTTGATGACCAACTTAATTCAACATTTTCTTTTACTACTACTAAATCAAAATCATCATAAGCTTCTGCTGTAATACTAAGTGAATCAAGTACATCACCAATTGGATCATACTCTTCTTGAATCAAACATGCAGTTAAACTCATTAATAATGTTAATACAAATAATACAGATATTTTTTTCATTATAATAAACTCCTTAAATATAAAATCTAACTATACCATTGTACTATAAAACGACAAAAAAAGACAATACTTTTTTAAAGTATTATCTTCTCTTTTATTTATTTTTAAAATATAAAAAATGGCTTTATTATAATATTTATTAATTTCATAAAATAAAATCTCTATTCAGAATATTCCAAATAGAGATTTATTTATATTATTATTATTATTATTATTATTTATTTAAACTGGCCAATCCATGAAGTATGCTAAGTAATCAGTTTTAGTCATACGTACTGCATCAGTCAATTCAGTTCTAGGTCCAACTTCGCTATATCCGATAATTGATAACCCTAATGCACCAGCATTACTTCCATTATCTAAACAAACTAAACCATTTACAACTTGAGTAGTTGGTAATAAATCAACAAATAATGATACACCTGCAGGCATTTCAATTGGATAACCAAATCCTGTTGTATAGTATTGTTCATTTGTATAAGTATTTGTATTAGATACTTTAGGTGAATCGTTATCGAAATATCTTAATGCTGTTGTTGTAGTTGAAGATACAAAGTTACTATCAAATGTAATGTTTCCTGGAGCAATACTATAATTTTTATCTCCTAACGCTATATTAACATCATTGTTAATTAAAGTGTTATTTTGAATTAAAATATTATGTGCTGTCCATTGACCATTTAAAGTTCCATTGTTAGTACCAATTGCATTTCCACCATTATGAATTACAATAGCACCATTGAAACTTGAATTAGTAACTCCTGTAACACCGTAGATATAGTTATTTCTTACTACATGATCTTTATCAAATAATCTAATACCGTTTCCTCTTAGACCATTAATAGTTTCAAAATCATCTTCGTAAATAATTACATTGTTTTCTACTAAACAAGTATTACCATGTCTTACAGTAATAGCTGCTGTACAATTTAATACGTAATTGTTTCTTACAACGTTATGACCAGATTTAACTGATACTAATTCTGTTTCAGAAGAAATTTCTTCAAAGATATTATGTTCAACAACTGTATATGAAGCAGTTTGTGAATGTCCACTCCAACCAATTCTAATTGTTTCTAATTCATTTGTCCAAGCAACTGG
The DNA here is from genome assembly GCA_044432865.1 of bacterium. Classification (GTDB taxonomy): domain Bacteria; phylum Bacillota_I; class Bacilli_A; order Acholeplasmatales; family Anaeroplasmataceae; genus JAWXUE01. Next base: position 1,322 of record JAWXUF010000041.1, read on the forward strand.
ATCTGGATTAGTATAGTTATAGAAATAGTTATGGTGAATATGAACATATGAAGGATCATCAGAATATTTATCTACTAGTAATAATACACCAGGAGAATTTTTATTTAAGAAACTACAATTATCAATTTCAGTATATTTAGCTTCATCTTTAATTGTAATATAAGAACTTTTTGAAATATCTGCTCCAACACCAGCTGAATCAAATGCATCAATTGTTACATTTGTAATACGTACACCTGTACCATATATTACATATACACCAGTTGCACTATTTACTGTACCATCAGTAAATGTAAATCCAGAAATTGTGATATAATCACCTTTTATTTCTTGTGTTGATTTAGTAGTAAATATTACACCACCAACAGTTTCAGCTTTAATTGTAATAGGTGCAAAATCAGTTCCACTAATTGAAGCAGATAAACTACTCATGCTTGAAGCATTATATGTACCATCAGCAAAGATTAAAGTATCACCAGGTAATAATGATTTAATTTGGTTATTATACTCAGATACTGATGAAACAGTATATGTACTTGGTGTATAAGTTAATTGATTCCAAGTTGCATATAATACTAATTCATTATTTGCATCTACAGATTCATCTAATAATTTAGTAAAATCAAATGGCGTACCATCTGCTGTAGTCCAAGCAATAAATTCATATCCTAATCTTGTTGTTGTTGGTTCTAAAATATATTGAGTGCTTTCAATTGTCATTTGTTCTACTTCTGTACCTTCTGTTTCAAACGTAATTGTATAGAATACTTTTTCTTCCCATACAGCTACTAATGTAATATTAGAATCAATTTTTGTTGTATTAAAGTCAAATGGATTACCATTTAGTGTCCATCCAATTAAATCATGATTATATAAATAAGGATTTTCCGGTTTAATAACTAAATCACCTTCATATACATTTTGATTATTTATTGCAGTACCACCATTAGTATCAAATGTAACTACATACATTTCTCCAACAAACACATCCCATTTAGCAGTTAAAGTATAATTAGCTTTAATTTCAGTATTTAAATCAAATTCTTCATTTCCATTCATCCAGCAAACAAACTTATAACCATCTCTAGTAGGAGCTGTTGGGGCAGAAATTGTTGCACCAGTCTTGATAGTTTGTGAAACAACATCTGTTCCACCATCTGTATCAAATGTGATTGTATAAGTAGGAATTTCTTTAAAGTAATGTTTCCCAGCATCATCCATACCACCAGTTGCATTAGCAGTATATCCAGTCCAATCATTATGATTAAATGATGTTGAACCATATACTAATTCATTTCTTCTTAAACTTAAGTTTTGATGATAGTTATCACTTGTTAAATAACCAAGCATATCTATCATTTCACCATCTTTGAATAAACCATAATTATCATTTCCATCATGGAATATATTTGCAGTTGCAATTTTTTCTCCTGGAATTGAATCAACTAAGTCTTTATTCATTGCTTCATCATAAATAACAATAGTAGAGAATGGTTTAATTACATATCCTTCTAAACTAATTTTGTATTTAGATGAAATAGTTGGTAATGTACTATTATATTCTGGACATATTGCATAATTATCTAAGTTGATACTATCTTCTGTAGGATTAAAAATTTCAATATATCTATCATTTGTAGCTGCATTAGTTTCAAATATTTCTGAAAAGAAAACATCTAATACAACATCTTCTAAATTAATTTTTTCCCATACTGCTTTAATTGTTATTGATGAAGTAATAGGTTGTTCAATATCAAATGGAGCACCATTTACTGTCCATCCAACTAACTCATAACCAGATTTACTTGGTAAAGTAATATTTAAAATAGTATTGTTTATAACTTTTAAACTACTTATTTGAGTTCCACCATCTGTATCAAATGTAACACTATGTACGATTGGATCAATATCAGTTGAAAATAACTTGTGAATCCCAGCACTATTTAAGGCAGATTCATCCGCTGCACTAAGTACAGTCCACTGAGATAAATCGAATGTATTAGTAGCACTACATTCATAATTTCTAATCATTCTAGAATCCTTAGCACTATGATCATCTGATGCTTGTTCTACTGTATCAATTAAAACATCACCATTATATAAACCATATCTATCATCAGCATCATGGATAATTACATCGCTACTAATAGAATTACTAGTCATTATATTTGTTAAAAATGATTCACTAGCTTTAGTATCATAAATAACTAAACAAGCCTTTGCTGGGATTGAGTAATTATCTAATTTTAAAGTTTTAGAAGGATTATCAAGAGAAGCATTATTATAAGCTGATTTTAATGAATATCCATCTAATTGAATTTCAGTTGACGTTGGATTAAATATTTCAATATATCTATCTGTGTATACTTTATTATTTTCATAAATTTCACTTATAAATACATCTAATGAATCAATATCAACACTTGGAATGAATTCCCAAATTGCTTCTAAAGTCATATTTGAAGTTGCATAATCTGTAGCAAAATTGAAATAGTTATTTGTACCAACTATTCTCCAACCAAATAATGTGTATCCATCTTTAGTTAAAGATGGTTCTATTAGTAAATCACTTGAAGTAACAGTTACACTTTGTAATGTTGTATCATTGTTAGTAATAAAATTAACTGTATAATTTGCATCCCCAGGTGCTGTACTTGTATATGTTGCTTTTAAAGTCATATCACTAGTAACTTTATTTTCAAAATTATACGTTGTATTATCTAATTGCCATTCTTTAAATCTGTAATCTGCTTTTGTTGGATCAGATGGTCTATTTACTAATCCACCTTTAGCTACATTTTGTGACTCTATAACAGAACCACCATCTGTATCAAAAGAAACTGTATATGAACCACCAGATGAATCACATGCAGCAAGACCAATACCCATAAATATCATTGAAATAAGCATAAATATTTTTTTCATTTTTTCTCCCCTTTATATAATAAAGATGGAAGTTATTTAAACTTCCATCTTTAGTTATTTTTTAACTATTTGTAATTGACTCAATACGGAAATTATTTAAATACATTTTATGATTTAATTGTTCTTCAGCTGTTGATGTTGATGAAGTGTTTTGTTTATCTGGTGAGAAGTTAATAGAACTTATTCTATAATTTTCTGCCATACCAACACCTTCAGTGTAAACAGATGTTACAGCTGTAGGTAACGCTCTAAATCCTTGATTTTCTACATAAATCGCTGCTAATACACCATTTGAATCTGCATCTAATTTTAATTCAACCCCATTCATAAAGATTCTACCGTATAATTGTGGTAAATCATTTTCAGTGAAATATTGGAATACTACTTGAACTGTATACCAGTTATTACTTGAAATTCTTTGTGATGATGATGTTACTGAAGTATTTGAAAATGCACCAACTGCTTCTCCTACACCCCATTGAATATTTGCTGATCCACCATTAGATGATGTACCATTAATTTTCATACGAGCTACTTCATTTGATGAAGAATTTCCTCCAGCATAAAATTTAATTGTTGTTGCACTTGCATTAGCATGATTTGAGTATACATCAAATGTATATACAGTTATATCGTTTTCAATTCCATTTGAGAAATCTTTTACCCAATTTGATGTTGATGATGAAGCATCTCTTTGTAATTGAATTACTTGATCACTTGCATTTGTTGGAGAAGGTACATATGTAACTCCTGAAACATTTTCACTATCATCATATGGAGTAATATTCGGGAAATTACTTCCTTGTTTAGTAAATAACCATTTTGCAACTAAATCTACATTTGAAGTAACTCCTGCAGTTGCATCATAGAATAAATTGTCGTTTGTCCAACCATCTAAATAATAATCAGTTTTTGTTAATGTTGGGAATTCAGGACTTCTACCTTCATTAATTGTTTGAGTAGTTGTAGTTCCTGTACCACCATTTGCATCAAAAGTAACTGTATATGTTGTTACAGCACTCCATACTGCTTTTAGTTCAATTGATTCAGTTACTGTTCCTGTAAAATCATAAGTTGCACTGTTTAATGTCCACCCTGTAATTTCATATCCAGATCTATATGGTAACGAATCTTTATCCGGTTGTGTAGCAGTTCCACCATCACCTACTGTTTGTGCCGCAACTGTTAATCCAGTTGATTCATAATCTGTAGTAAATGTTACTGTGTATGAATTAGCAGCCCATTCTGCTGTTAATGTTATATCTTTAGTTACTTCTTTATCAAAGTTATATGTACCACCATCTAATTTCCATTCAACAAATGAATTTCCATCTTCGTGTGTTGGGTTTGTTGGCTTAGATGCCTTTTCTCCTTCTTTTATTGTTTGTGCTGCAACATATGATCCTTTTGAACCAGAATCAAAGCTTACTTTATATTCAGGAGTACTAGATCCTCCACAAGCTGCTAATGTTAATAATGATGTTGCTGTTAATGATAATGCTAAAATATTTTTGAATTTCATAATAAATTCCACCTTTCTGCAAACGCTTACATTTGTATATTTAAAATATAACATACAATGTAAACGTTTTCAAGTAGTTTTTAAAAATATTTTAAATTTTTTTTAAGTTTTTTTTAAGTTTGGTATTTTTGTAATTATTTTTTATATTATTGCATATATATATTAGTGTTAATAACAAAAAGGGAGAAAATAAAAATGAGAAAAATTTTAACACTATTACTTAGTATAATATTCGGATTCGGTTTAATCGGATGTGAAGTAACAGAGTCACCTGTTGTAGATGATTACGAGGATAATAGTAATACTAATGACAATACAGACGATACAACTGATGATAATGAAGATACAAACACAGATGACGATACTACAGAAGATCAAGATGTTACTGAGGATAATGAAGATGTAACTACACCAGAAGTTACATCATACACAATAACATTTAATACTAATGGTGGTTCAAGTGTATCATCTGTAGTTCTTGATGAAGAAACTGCTACTACTACACCATCTACACCTATCAAACCATTCTATAAATTTATTGGATGGACATTTAATGATACAGAATATACATTCGGAAATGTGTTAACAGATGATATTACTATCGATGCTAATTGGATTTCAGTTTATTTAGTTGATTTAACTGATACAAGTTATTTGGTTGATTATACTACTGATGCTACATTATGGAATAAAACAGCTGGTGAATTTGTTTCTGAATTCGATAAAACAAACATTTTAAAAAATGAAGGTAATGATGCATCTAAATCTAATACTATTTATTTAAGAGAATCTAGTGAACCTGTTTTATCTGATGTTTATGTAACATTTGATTTATATGTTACTTATAATGATAAATCTTCTGGTGGAATTAAATTCTTTACTAATAATAGTTTAGATTCTCATTCTGAAATTGGAAGAATAAGATTTAATGATGGAAAATTTGATATTAATGAATCAGGAGACTATTCATTATTTGGTACAAAATCTCCATCATTATCTTCAAGTGATTACACTGATAAAGTTGAATACTCAGCACATAGTGAATGGTTAAGTGTATCAATTCATTATTATTTAACAGAATTTGAAAATGAATTATACTTAACTACTGATATTTATATTAATAGAGAATTATTATTAAGTGGTACTCAAAAATCATTAGCAATGCCTGAGGCAGGAATGACTGGAATTAACTTCTATCAAGATTCAACTTGTGAATCAATTTTCTACTACGACAATATATATATTAAAACAGTATAAATAAAAATAACCTTTGGATATATAATCCAAAGGTTATTTTGTTAATTTTATTCTCTATCTTCTAATTGAATTTTAAGACTATATGTATTTAAATTAAAAGTAATTAAATAATCATCAAATGCTTCTTCAATATCTATTGTAGCTGTTACTGTATATAAACAGTAATCATATCTATATAATGATTCACTTCCATATTTTAATTCAAACACTACTGATTTACTACTTTCATCATTTTTGTTTTGAATAAATCCTTCTGTAATAGAAATGTTCTTTGTTGAACTTCCTGTATTTTTAACTCTTAACTCAACAACACAAGTTTGAGTTGTACTTGTTTTACTTACTGAATAGTTATTTACTGTTGATTCAATTTCATTAAATGTAATCGTAGATGGATTCGTAATTGTTAGGGTTGTAAGAAAATCACAACCTGATAAACAAAAAGTAAATAACGTAACAAATGCTATTAATATCTTTTTCATATCTTTTCTCCTTTTAATTGTATAATTTTTTAATTAAATTATGTTGTTATAATGCGATTTTTTTAAAGAAAGAAAACTGTAAATAATTTTAAAATTATTTACAGTTTTATCTTATTCTGCAGTTACTTCTTCTTTTACTTCTACTGCTTCAACTACTGTTGCTTCAGTATTTTCTAATTGTTCTAATAATTCTTCTTCTGTATCTTCTCTAGGTACAATTGCTACATTAGATAATTGATGACCATCATTTAATCTAATTACAATAACACCTTGAGTAGCTCTACCAGTTTGAGATATATTAGCAACATGAGTTCTCATTACCATACCTTTATCAGTAGTAGCAATTAAATCATCAGCATCTGTTACTACTTTTAAGCAAGCTAAGTTACCATTTTTAGCAGTTACATTTAATGCTTTAGATCCACTACCACCTCTACCTTGGCAACGATATTCTTCAGCTTTAGAACGTTTACCAAATCCTTTTTCAGTTAATACTAGAATTTCATCTTCATCAGAAGATACAATTCCCATACCAACTAAATAATCACCTTCTGGTAATTTCATACCTCTAACACCAATTGCTTGACGAGAAATATCTCTCATATCAGATTCAGGGAATCTAATTGATTTACCATTTGATGCACCTAAGATAATATCTTTATCTCCAGTTGATTTGATTACTCCTAGTAATTCATCACCTTCATTTAAGTTAATAGCAATAATACCATTTGCTCTAATGTTTTTGAATAATTTGATTGGAGTTCTTTTTACAATAGCTTTTCTTGTTGCAAATAATAAGTTTGTTTTTTCATCATCAAAATTATTTACACTACATAAAGCCATTAATTTTTCATCTTTTTGTAATCCAAGTACATTAACTAAAGGAATACCTTTAGAAATTCTTGAACCTTCCATTATTTGATATGCTTTAACTTTATATACTCTACCTGTATTAGTAAAGAATAATAAGAAGTCATGAGTTGATGTAAGTACTAAATGTTGTACTTCATCATCTTCATTTGTTTTCATACCAGTTAATCCTCTACCACCTCTGTTTTGAGCTTTGTATTGCTCAACAGGAATACGTTTAGCATATCCTTTATTAGTAACAGTAATAATTACTTCTTGTTGTGGAATTAAATCTTCATCTTCAATATCTAAATCAGCTGATAAAGAAATTTCTGATTTTCTATCATCACCGAATTTTCTTGAAATTTCAGTTAATTCATCTCTTATTATAGATAATTTTAAATCTTCAGAAGCTAAGATAGCAAGTAATTCTTCAATGAATAATTGAATTTCTTCACATTCTTTAATTACTTTATCAACTTCGATACTTGTTAATCTTTGTAATCTTGTATTTAAGATTTCTCTAGCTTGAATTTCAGATAAATCAAATCTAGTCATTAACTTAATTCTAGCTTCTTCTCCATTTGGAGATGATTTAATAATTTCAATAACTTCATCAATATTATTTAATGCAATTACTAATCCTTCTAAAATATGATGTTTAGCTCTAGCTTTTTCTAAATCATACTCTGTACGTCTTGTGATAATTACTAATTGATGTTTTAAATATTCCTCTAATGCTAATTTTAAAGTAATAGTTTGAGGTTTATTGTTAACTAATGCAATCATGTTCATCCCAAAACTTTGTTGTAATTGAGTAAATTTGTATAATTGATTTAATATTACATGAGCATTACAATCTCTTCTTAATTCAATAACAATTCTCATACCATTACGGTTTGATTCATCTCTTAAATCTGTAATTCCATCAATAATTTTTAAATTAACTACTTCAGCAATTCTATCAATTAATTTAGATTTATTAACTTGATAAGGAATTTCTGATACAACTATCATAGGTTTACCATTTTTTTGTTCAATAATTTCAGCTTTTGCTCTTACTACAATAATACCATTTCCTGTATTATATGCATTTCTTAATCCAGTTAATCCTAGGATTTGACCTCCAGTAGGGAAGTCAGGACCTTTAACGAAATTCATTAATTCATCTGTAGTAATATCTTTGTTATCCATTAAAGCTAAAATACCATCAATAACTTCTCTTAAGTTATGTGGAGGGATATTTGTAGCCATACCTACAGCAATACCTGTAGATCCATTTACTAGTAAGTTAGGAATTTTACCTGGTAAAACAGAAGGTTCAGTTTCACTACCATCGTAGTTATCTACATAATCAACTGTATTTTTATCTAAGTCTCTTAACATTTCCATAGAAATCTTTGACATTCTTGCCTCAGTGTAACGCATTGCTGCTGCACCATCACCATCAACAGAACCGAAGTTACCATGACCATCAACTAACATATATCTATAACTAAATGGTTGTGCCATTCTTACCATTGCTTCATAAATTGAAGAATCCCCATGAGGATGATATTTCCCCATTACTTCCCCAACAATACGAGCTGATTTTTTATATGCTGAATTTGCGTAAATATGTAATTCATTCATACCAAATAAAATACGTCTTTGTACTGGTTTTAATCCATCTCTAATATCAGGAAGTGCTCTTGATACAATAACACTCATCGCATAATTTAAGAAAGATGTTTTCATTTCTGAAGCAATATTTACTTCTTTAATTCTATCATGTACAACTTCTTCATTATTTTGGATGTTATCTTCTAAAATTTCATCATTGTTTTCCATAATTACACTCCTTATACATCTATATTATCAGCATAAATTGCATTTTGCTGAATAAAGTTTCTTCTTGGTTCTACTTCTTCACCCATTAACATTGTGAATACTTGATCTGCTTCCATAG
>JAWXUF010000042.1:0-9577 GCA_044432865.1 bacterium
ATGGAGAAAGTTCAAATTTTCAAATCATATAACAAAGCAAGAACATAAAGACTATTCAAACTATTAATTTTGTCACTAATGTTTGAATGATTTTTAAGACATTTTCATTTTACATTGACAGAATTTTTTGCGATTAAAAAAGAAAAAGATATACGGAATTCATTAAACTCCGTATATCTCTTTTAATTTATTTAATATTCTAATTTCTCTTTCTACTACACTTGTATTTTTGTTTTCACCAATAAGTTTATTTAACGTTTTTGTATTTAAATTAATTGCATCATCAAAACTCATCCATACAGATGAATATCCTAATTTTATTTCATAATCTAACAAACTCGTTTCAACGAACTCTTTACAAGTGCAAATGTAATAATAGGAGGTAAAAACATTTGCATCCATATTTTTTTGAAATCTTTTTTCTGTAATTTTAAAGAATGGTTTGAAATCATCTATAACAGCCCCAACTTCTTCAAGACATTCTCTATGTAAAGCGTCTGTTAGAGATTCACCCGGATCAACTCCACCACCAGGCATAGTAACATCGTCATAGAAAGTACTATGAATCAATAAAATTTCATTCTTTTCATTCAAAATAATACCTCTTGAAGAAATACGTTCTATTTCAACTTTAGGTACAAATCCTTTTTGTATAATTATTTCACCTAAATGTTCCATTAAATAGCCCACTCTCCGTTTTTAAAGATTTGTTTTACCTCACCTGAATATGTAGTTGCTACAACACTCATATCAGATGTACCAATCATAAAGTCAACGTGAATCATCGATTCATTTAAACCTACTGCTTTAATTTCTTCTGCAGTCATATTCTCGTTACCATTAATAGTAAAACTAAATGCATTACCTATTGCTAAGTGACAAACAGCATTTTCATCATATAATGTATTATAAAATAATAGGTTAGTTTGATTAATAGGAGAAGAGAATGGCACTAATGCAACTTCACCTAATCTTGATGCACCTTCATCAGTATTTATTAATTCTTCTAATATTTTTTTATGTTTATCATCTTTTGCTAAAACTTCAACAATCTTACCATTTTTAAACTTAAATCCGAAATTATCAACTAAACTACCTCTTACTGATAATGGTTTAGATGAATAAACAATTCCATTCGCTGAATTTTTATCAGGAGATGTAAATGTTTCTTCTGTAGGTACATTAGGATAAAAGTATACACCTTTAGGAGTATATAGTCCTCCACCAGCAAATCCAGTATTTTCTAATAGATCTATTTTTATATCAGTTCCAATCGAATTTGTAAAATGTAAAGTTTTAATCTTTAGATCATTTAACATTTTTCTATTCTTTAAAATATTATCATTATGTTCCTTCCAATTCTCAATTGGATTACCATCTAATCTTGAACACATAGAAATTGCTTTCCATAATTCTTTAACCGCCTGTTTCCCAGATAATGTTGGGAAAATCTTTTTAGCCCACACTTCATTAGGATACATACCTATAGTACTTTGATGTTTCCATGCCATCGATTGTCTTATCTCTTTAAATGCAGCAGCATGCGCTTTCATAACAGCACCTACTTTTGTCATATCAATACCATTCATAGCATCTGGATTAGGACTACCTATATTAATTACTGCAGGTAATATAGTAGCTTGTTTTTTCATCTTATCAATATCATAGTCTTGCACTTCACACAATGAATCGACTTTTTGATATTTGTAATTCATTTTATTAATATTACTATCATTCCAATTAACAGTAACTTTTTTAGCACCTTTTTTATATGCAGCTTCTACAACATATTCAGCAAATAAGAAAGCTTCAACAGGAGCATTAACAATAACTTCTTGTTTCTTTTGGACATTTGCACCAATTTCAACTAATACTTTAGCATATTTTTTTAACTCACTTTTTTTCATTAGCTTTCTTTATCCTTTTCTCTAGTTTAGCATTTAATCTTGCTTCTGATTCTAAACTAAAACCATATCCACGCACTTCAGATGTTTTCATAACTAAAGTAAATGCATGCGGATCTAATTTATCAATTGTAGCTCTTAATTCAAAATATTCTTTAGAAGATAATACACATAATAAAACAGGTTTATCTTCGTTATTAAATCCACCAGTACCATTCAACTTTGTAACTCCACGAACTAAATCTTTAATAATAATATTTTTTATTTCTTCATGTTTTTCACTAATAATATATACTGCACGTTTATTAAATCCACCAAATACAAATGTATCTAATATCACTCCAGTTAAAATAACATATAAAATCGTTTGTAATGTTAGGGTTAAATCCCCCCACAATACTAAACTTGAAACAATAAGTGTACCTTCAATTGCATACATTGTTTTTGAATAAGGGATATGGAAATATTTAAACATAATCGATTGAACAATATCTCCTCCACCTGTTGTACCACCATTTTTCATCGCAATACCAATACCTAAAGCCATAAACAGAGCACCAAAAATTACTACAATATACATATCATTAGAAAAATCAATGAAATCTTCCGGTAATATATCAAGTAACATTTTTAACACCGTAATATATAAAGGATATACCATTGCACCACATGCTGTTTTTAAAAAATATTCTTTCCCCATCAAGAATAATGCAGTAAGTAATAAAATACCATTACAAATCCAAATAAATGCTGATGTAGATAAAAAATCAGGTAAATAATCTTGAACTAAAATAGCGACACCACTTAATCCACCACCAGTAATATAATTTGGTTCTAAAAAGAATACATATGATATCGCAGCAAAAAATACACCAACGTTTATCCAAAATATAGAAATTAAATTTTTCTTGTTAAACACTTTTTTAAAAACACTTTCTTCCATACTAAACAACCTTTAAAGTAAATTCACACGCATCAATAATTCTAACATCCAATCCTTGATAGAATTCAGGTTCATGCGTTACTAATATTACAGTCCCTTTATATTTTTCTAACGCTTCTTTTAATGATTCTTTTGCTAGTTGATCTAAGTGATTTGTTGGCTCATCTAGAATTAAGCAATTTGTTTCTTCAATCATTAATTTACATATTCTTACTTTTGCATTCTCTCCACCTGATAATGCAATCATTAGTGTTTCAATGTGATCAGTTGTTAACCCAGCAGAAGCTAAAGCTCCTCTTACTTCTGAATTACTCATAGCTGGGAATGCATCCCAAACTTCTTCTAAAGCAGTTTTTCTTAAATCTTTTGCTTCTTGTTCAAAATAACCTATATCAACACTACCACTTTTATTTACAGTACCACTAATTGGTTTAATTAATCCAATTAAAGATTTTAATAAAGTTGATTTACCAATACCATTAACACCTTTAATAACAACTTTTTGTCCACGTTCTATTTCTAAATTAATTGGTTTTGATAATGCTTCATCATATCCAATTACTAAATCTTTTGCTTCAAATAATACTTTACTTGGAGTTTTTGAAAAATTAAAATTGAAATTTGGTTTTACTTTTACTTTTACTTTTTCAATAATATCCATTTTATCTAATTTCTTTTGTCTAGAGTTAGCCATGTTTCTTGTAGCAACACGAGCTTTATTTCTAGCAATAAAATCTTCTAATTCTTTAATCTCACGTTGTTGTGCTTCATACTTTGAATTTTGTTGTGCTTTTTTCACTTCATAAGCTTGCATGAACTGATCATAAGATCCACTATATCTTGACATATCTCCTGCTTCTAAGTGATATATAACATTAACAACACTACTTAAGAAAGGAATATCATGAGAAATTAATACGAATGCATTTTCAAAATTCAATAAATAGTTTTTTAACCAATTAATATGATTTTCATCTAAGAAGTTTGTTGGTTCATCTAAAATAAGAATTTGAGGATTTTGTAATAATAGTTTAGTTAATAAAACTTTACTTCTTTGTCCACCAGATAACATTGATACATCTTTATCTAATCCAATTTCTAATAATCCAAGACCACTAGCAACTTCACTTATTTTATTATCTAATAAATAAAATCCACTTGATTCTAACATTGATTGCATTTCACCAATTTCATCTAATAAAGAATTCATTTCATCTTCGCTAGCTTCAGCCATCTTTTCATAACAAGCAATAATTTCTTGTTCCATTTCAAACATATCACTAAATGCATCTCTTAGAGCATCCATAATAGTTAATCCATTTTGTAAAGATGTATATTGATCTAAATAACCAATTTTTAGTCTTCTAGCTCTCTCAATTTTTCCTTCATCAGGTGTTATATTTCCAAGAAGAATATTAATAAACGTTGATTTCCCTTCACCATTAGCTCCGATTAAACCAATATGTTCTCCTTTTAATAATCTGAAATTTGCATCTTTTAATATTTGTCTATCACCAAATCCGTGATTTACATTAACAGCACTTAATAAACTCATAAACGTCACCTCTACTAAATATTATATATTATTTATTTATAAATTAAAGACTAATCTATAAATGTAATCTCTTTTTTAACTCATTTTTTGTTTCTTTTTTAACTATACATACTAACATTGATATTAATCCTATTAATAAACTAACAAATGATAAAATACTATTTGTAATAATTGTTGTTGAAAAATATAAAATCATAGGAATAAAACATAACACTATATGAAATACAATGTTACCAAAGTAATCTTGATATTTTTCTTTTCTTCCAAGAAAAAACAATGCTATTAACAACACTGAAGAAGATATTGGAAGTACATATTCTAAAGATATATTATTCTCTAAAATAAAAGCATCCATTAAAAATGCTAAACACAGAAAAACAATATGTATACTAAATATTTTATTTGATAAATTGTTTTTGTTAAACATCAAATGTTTTTTTAATACTAAGATAATAATTATCATATATATCGAAAAGAAACTACTAAAACTACTGTATAAGGATATATTCAATATAATTGAACAAAGACATAAAAACAATGCAGCAAAATTTATCAAACTTTCTTTTAAATCAAGATTGCTTCTTTTAGGAAAACTCTCATAACCTTGAACATTAGCTACTTTAGATTTATCCATACTTTCTTTATCACATAAAGGACATGTAATATCTTCACTATTTAAATAAACGTTGCAATTACGACAAAATTTCATTTACTGTCCTCCTAAATCATTTGTATTTATAATAACTTCATTTTCTTCAGATAATAATTTAAAAAAGTTTTTTATTAATTCTTTATCTTTTATTTTTTTAGATAATGTTAATACTAATTTATTATTATATGAAACACCAGAAAAAGTTATCGGAAGTGACTCTGAAGGCGAAATACCAAACTCAAATCTATCAACAAATTGTTTCATAACTTCAGGAGTATTAACTACACCTATATTTGAAAATACAATTGATGTCGTACCTTTTCCAATAATTTTATAACCGAGATTCATTACAAAATTTTTCACACTTAATGGTATACTTCTTATAACTAAACTTTTCTCTACAGGAACATTACCTCTAATTACACTTCTTAAGTATTTCTCATTAAGTTCAACTCTTAAAGTATTCTTTATACAATTGATTGTATTTTTAAGTGTAACTTCTTCATTTATATTTAGAGTACTTCTTATATATAACATAAAGTTTTTTAATGTTTTTGAATCAATTATCTTTCTTGTGTTAACAGGAATAAATAAAACAAAAGGTAAATTTTTAGGATTATTATTTTTGTATGTTAAATATATTGAGTACAACATACATCCACCAATATACTCAGTAATAGTAGCATCATATAACTTAGCATTCTCTTTTACTTGATTAACATTTAATAATCCATGGATAATACCAATATTATCAAACTTTGAGAAATCACCACTTATAACAAATGTTCTAGGAACTTTATTAGGTTTTTCATCTAAAGGATTAAAATTTTTAACAAAACTATCCTCCCCTTCTTCTTCATTAACAGGAATATCGTTAGTTAAAATTGTATTATTATTTTCAATATTAACATCCTTCAATTTTAAATAATTAAAACAAATAGCTTTTAAAAACTCCATCCCACCATTTGCGTCTGTTAAGGCGTGCCAAATTTCTAAACAAACTCTTTTACCATTATAAAACACATTAAATAAATAACTATTGTCATCATTTATATTTACTGATTGATAACCAAATGGAGATTCTTTTTTAATATAAAACTTACTATAATTTCTTTCTAAATAGTACCAAAAGATTCCTCTTTTTAGTTGTACATTAAATGGATGAAATCTCTCTAATGCAATATCAACAGCTTTTTGTAAAATTTCTTTATCAACTTCTTCATAAAAAATAGCTGATAAACGAAAAGTCGTTGGGGCTTTTCGTGAATATGTTGCTGGAAATAATTTCGCTGCATTATCTAATTTATACCAATTTTTTTCCATTTAATTCACCTCCATTCTTCAAATTATAACACTAAAAACTAAAAAATACTATGTGTTTTTACACATAGTATTAAAGGACTATTTTTATTATTTGTCACACAATTTTTCTACTACATTTGAATCATTAAATTTATTATCTACAAAATATATTCCAACAACTATAACTGTACCTAAAGCATGCACTGTAATATCATTCATTGTATCGTATAATCCTTCTTCTACTCTTTGTGTATTCATTCCAAAAAATGTATCAGACCCATATTCGTATAACTCCCATAACGATGCACATCCCATCGAAATTAATACTACTAGTACATATTTCATTTTATTTGTAATTTCCATATTATACAAATAATAAATACTTCCAAAAGCAAATATCCCACCAGCGATTATATGAAGAAACAAATCATACCAAGGATAAATATCATAGTATCTTAATTCAGAACCTAAACCTAATGCTAAAAATATAAATATTATTGATATCACCTCAAATGGTAAAGGAAATGATATTTTAATAATTTTATTTATATAGAAAACAAAAGGCCATAATCCAAATAATAGAAAATAGATTTTACTTCCTTTAAAAAAGATTGAATATAAAGCAAAAAAAATAAATACTAAACTAAATATAATTCTTCTTTTTAACATGATATCCTCCGTAAGTTAAATTATATTTATAGTATTTATTTTTATTCATTTTTTATACTTAAATTATTTCTATATTTTGCTTCTTTATTGTAAACATAAGTAATAAACCCATCGTATTCTTTTTCATTTTTTAAATACTTAACAGATTTTTTAGTTTTACCTTTACTAAATAATTCTTTCGCTTGTGTTTTACCAATTTTCTTAACACCGAATTTTTCAACTCCATTTATAAAAATAAATGTATTACATTCTTTTTTATCTACACAAAAATATCCTTTATCATTAAAGATAATACTTTTATTACAATTCGGACATTTACATAATAAATTTTCTGGAATTACTTCTTTAATAGGTTCAACATATCGTTCGATCTTACTACTTTTCATTTCTTTAATAAATTCTTTCATTAAATCCTTCGTTTCAAATAAAACTTCATTAGCATTTAACTCACCTTTTGAAACTAATTTTAATTTCTTTTCTATATCTGCAGTTAATTGAACTGATTTAATAATTTCAGAAGGAATATCCTCAATTAACTTTAATGCTTTATCGGTTGGTTTAAAATATTTTTTATCCATTTCTAAATATAATTGTTTTTTTAAGTTTTCAATTATACCTGCTCTTGTTGCTTCAGTACCAAGACCTTCAACCTCTTTTAAAATACCTTCGTCTGATTTATCAATTAAGTATTTACTAGGATTTTTCATTGCTTTAATCAAAGTAGCTTCAGTAAATCTTTTAGGAGCTTTTGTTTTCTCTTCATTTATTTCAAAATCTTCTAAATTTATTTGATCTCCCTCTTTGATATCAATGTTTATTCCCTCATCAGTTTCTTTTGGATCTAGAGCTTTCCATCCAAGACTTACTAGTTTTTCATATTTAACAAAATATTTATGGTTATTTTTTTCTATGATTATTTTTTGAGATTTAAATACGGCATTAGGGAAAAAGTTTTGTAAAAATCTAATTAATATAGCATTAAAAACTTTCTTTTCATCTGGTGATAATCTTTTTAATTTTTCAAGATTCGATGCATCAAGTGTAGGTGTAATAGCTTCATGTGCTCCTATATCCGTTTTCTTAGTTACAACATCATTATTTATTTTCCAGTTATTAGCAATAATTTCTTTACAATGATTTTGATATACTGGTAATTTATAAATAAGTTTTGATATACTCACAGCAAATTCTTCTGATATAGTATTCTCATCAGTTCTTGGATAAGTAGTTAATCCATGTTTTTCATATAATGATTGTGCTAAGTCTAAAACTTTTTGTGCTGAATATCCGAACTTAACATTCATATCTACTTGTAGTGAACTTAGAGAATATAACTTATTACATTTTTTAATTTCATCTTTTGATACTACAGATAAAACGTTAGCAAGACCTATACCAGTTTCTTTTACTATTCTATCAACTTCATCTTTGCTTCTAAGTTTAAAATCTTCTATTTCAGTATTTTCTTTTGAATCAATGTAATAACTTGCTTTTATTTTCTTGTTATCAAATAAAGCAAATATTTTATAATATTCTTCTGGAATAAAATTAAGTATTTCAATGTGTCTATCTACAATCATTCTTAATGTTGGGGTTTGTACTCTACCAATTGTAGTAAGCGTATTTGTTGCATGAGTCATTGCCATTGTTGCACCTAAACCAATATGATAATCAACATATGATCTTAATTTAGCACTCTTACCAATATCATCATATAACACTGATTCTTTTCTATTATTAAAAGATTCAAATATTGCATCATTAGTCATTGCTTTTAACCACAATCTTGAAATATTATTATTTTTTGTTTTTGAAAAAGAATATATATTTCTAAATATTAATTCACCTTCTCTATCACTATCGCATGCATTAACTATTTCACTAAAACGTTCATCTAATAAAAATTTAACGAGAAGGTTAGTTTGTGTTGTTGTTGATTCATTACTTTTTAAAGGAATATTATTGTAATCAAATAATGCAGTATTATAATTCCAATATTTATATTTTTCATTTATCTCTTTAGGCATCATTAATTGTACTAAGTGTCCAAAACAATAAGTAATTGTATATTTTATCTCAGGAGTAACACATTCCATAAATCCAGTTTTTTTAGTTTGTTTCCCTTTTAATGAATCAGCTATTTTTCTAGCTACATCAGGTTTTTCAGCTATTATTAATATTTCACTCATAGAACATTCTCCTCTCATAAATTTGTTATTTTATTATATCACTAAACTTCTACAATTTATATTATTTTTTCATAATATGCAATAAATAATAATCCGATAAACTAAAGTAAAAAAGTATTAATATCTTATAATTAATCAATGAACATTGTTGCTCACTTATATTATTACAAATATTAATACTTTTTACTAATTTATTTATTCGAAATTGATATATTTATTTACGAATTAATTTTACGCAACTCTCGACGTGGGCTTCTTTGTGTAGAAAGTAAGTGTGTAAAAATATATCAATTGTTACTGTCGATTAGTTTTTCTATTTTATTTATATTTTCATTATCTTTAAATAAATCAATTTGTTTATTA
>JAWXUF010000043.1:0-9512 GCA_044432865.1 bacterium
CTGGTTGGTGATTTGTTTCTTTTAAATATAATGCTAAATTAACAGCTACATCAATTGTACTTCCTGGATGAGAAGACATTAAATATGGTACTAAATATTGATCTTTATTATATTTTTTATTAATTTTATAATATTCATTAACGAATGTATCGTATAATTCTCTAGATGGTTTACCTAATCTAACTAATACTCTATCATCAATATGTTCGGGAGCAACTTTTAATTGTCCTGAAATATGGAATTGAACTAATTCTTCAAAAAATTCTTTATTTTTATCATACATAATATAATCATAACGAAGTCCTGAACGAACGAATACTTTTTTAATACCAGGTAATTTTCTTACACTACGTAAAATATCTAAGTATTCAGTATGATCAACTTCTAAATTATTACAAGGTTTAAATCCTAAACATTCTTTATGTGTACATACACCGTGAGATTCTTGTTTAGAACACGCTGGGCGATAGAAGTCAGCAGTAGGTCCACCAATATCATGGATGTATCCTTTGAATTGTTTATCTTTTGATATTAAAGATGCTTCATCAATAATGCTTTGTTTACTTCTTGATTGAATTATTCTACCTTGATGCATTGTTAGGGCGCAAAAGTGGCAACCACCAAAACATCCTCTATTTGAAATAATACTAAATTTAACTTCATCAATTGCTGGGACATGACCTTTTGCTTCAATTAATGGATGACATTCTCTCATGTATGGAAGTGCATATGTAATATCCATTTCTTCTTGAGATAAAGGGAATTCAGGTTGGTTTTGAACAACAAAAACTTTTTGATATGGTTCTACTAAAGGTTTTGATGTAAATGCATCAGTATTTTTATATTGCAGTTTAAATGAATTTACATAATCTATTTTATTTGTAATTACTTCATCATAAGATGGAAGAAGAATATGTTTTTCAGGAAGTAATGATTCATCAGTTGTTTTCCATACAGAGTTTCTAATATAGATAATATCTTTAATATCAATCCCATTGTCTAATGCATCAGCAACTTGTACAATTGTTTTTTCACCCATACCATATAATAATAGATCTGCTTTTGAATCAAGTAATACTGATCTTCTTACTTTATTATCCCAGTAATCATAATGTGATAATCTACGTAATGAAGCTTCGATTCCACCAATGATTATTGGACTATTTGGAAATAACTCTTTTATTTTACTTGAATACTTAATAACGGCTCTATCTGGACGTTTTCCCATTTCACCATTAGGTGTATAATAGTCTTTTTTACGTCTTCTTTTTGATACAGAATAATGATTAACCATTGAATCAATATTTCCACTACTTACTAAGAATCCAAGTCTAGGTGTACCAAATAATTTGAATGCTTCATTATCGTTCATGTCTGGTTGAGAAATAATACAACATTTATATCCGAAATTTTCTAATACTCTTGTTATAATTGCACAACCGAAACTTGGATGGTCAATATAAGCATCACCTGTTATATAAATAAAATCAGGTTGCTCCCATCCATAGTCTTTCATTTCTTTTACTGTTAAAGGAAGAAACGGCATATAAATCACCTCTAATATGTATTATAACATTTATTTACTTAAAATGATAAACAAAAATTTAAATATAGTGTATAATAAGTAATAAAAGATATGAAAGAGGTATATTATGAAAAAGATATTTTTATTATTAATTACAATTATTACAACATTCTCATTAACTGCTTGTAGTAATTCAAATGAAGATCACTTAAGAGATTATATTGCTGATGAATTACATCAATATATATTTAATTATAGTTATAATTGGGAAACTAATGAATATAACTATTTAGATACAATTAATAATGATGTTGCTACAGCAGTTATTATGTTAAGTAATTATATTCCAATTGATTTAGAATCATTATTAAAACAATCTGGTTCTACAGTTGAAGAAGTAACAACAACATACGAAGAAATGGAAATTACAGATGTAAGTACAGCATTTAATATGATTTTAGTTTATAAAATGTTGGGACTAGATTTAGATGATTTAAAAACATGGGCAGGTAATTTAACTTTAAATTATATTGATAGTACTGAAGGGTATTATGGCGTTGTATATCCTCAAACATATCTTACAGTAATAAATTGTTTAAATATGTTAAATATGAATGCTGCTTTAAAAACAACATTAATTGAAAAATTTGATGATTATGATGTTGTTTCTTCAAGTTATATGGATGCTGATTTAGCGTCGATGATAGTAATATCATTACAAGGAGCAGCGCATAATGACTACTTAGATTATATCTACTCATCTATTACTTTTGGTGGTGTTAAAAACTGCTCAGATGAATTAAGTTGTAGTAGTACATCTCAAGTGTTAATGACGTTAATGTCTCAAGGTATTGTTTATAATAATAATTCAGTAATTAGAAATGTTTTATCTTTTAAAACAACAAATGGATTTAAAGAGTATTTAGATGATACAACAGCTGATTTTTCATATGCATCTCCTCAAGCTTTCCTAGCAATAACTACAGCTTATTTATTCGAAGAAACATCAAATAAGGTATTATTTTACTAATGTTTAAAAAAGTAGTATTAACGATTACTGCAGTCGTTATAGCAATACTAATTATAATAAGAAGTTCAATTACTATATCTGATATTACTGTAACAGTAGAAATTGTTCATATTGATCAAAAAAAAGAAACAAGTTTATACATTCCTAAAGATAGTGATTTTTTAACTGAATTAAAATTAATATATGATTTAAAAATTGATGATGGTTTTTTATATAAAATTGATTTTTTAGATTTATCTGAAGGTAATGCTTATATAGCAATATATATAAATGATAAGTATTCTAAATATGGTATAAACAATTTGAAATTAAATGATAATGATAAAGTATCATTTATATATACTGAGTTATGAAAATAAAAGACTTAGTTATAATTTCAATTTTAACTACTATTTTATTTGTAGTAGAACAAGTATTAACATTTATACCAAACGTTCAATTAACATTTTTATTAATTATTGTTTATTCAAAAGTATTAAAAACTAAAAAAACTCTATTTATAATATTAATTCATGTATTAATTGATAATCTATTCATGGGTACTTTTAATATTGTTTTTATTCCGTTTATGTATATGGGGTATATTATTATTCCAATTACACTAAATACTATATTTAAAAATATTGATAATGAAATTAAAATTGCCTTATTAAGTATAATATATTCAATTATTTACTGTACTATTTTTGTAATACCAAATAGCATTGTATATGGTATTAACTTGATAGATTATCTAGTTGCTGATTTACCATTTGCACTTATTTTATCAATATCATCTTTCATTTCAATTTTATGGTTATATAAACCATTGAATAAAAAATTAACTGAACTAATAAATAAAAACGATTCTGAATAAGAATCGTTTTATCTTTTTATTAAGCCGTTTTTTTATATAACTGTTTCTAGAAAATGAATAAACTTTTGTAAATTTATAAGATCATTTTCATCAAATCTATTTTTAATAGGAGAATCGATATCTAGTACACCGAATAATTCATTATCCTTAAAAATAGGAATTACAATTTCAGAGTTTGATGCACTATCACATGCGATGTGTCCTTCAAATAAATGTACGTCTGGTACAATTATTGATTCTTTAGTTTTAACTACATGACCACATACTCCTCTGTAATTAGGAATAACTGTACAAGCAGGATTTCCTTGAAAAGGTCCTAAAGTTAATTTAGTACCATCATACAAATAAAATCCTACCCAGTTAATATTATCAAGTGTATTGTTTAACATACTTGATGCATTAGATAAATTAGCAATTACTGTAAATTCCTTATCTAAATAATGACTTGATTTTTTAATTAATTTTTCATATTTCTTTTCCATTTATTATCACCTTTTAATATTATACAATATGTGATAAAATAATATAAGAGTTTTATATAACTTTTAGGAGGATTTTATGGATTATAATAAAATATTAGTTAGATATGGTGATTTAACTTTAAAAGGTAAAAATAGAAAAGTATTTATTGAAAGAGTATATCAATTAACAAGAGAAAAATTAGAAGGATTAGAGTGTAAAATAACTAAAACATTTGATCGTATGTTTATTGAATTAAATAAAGACAATTATAATGAAGTTGTTTTAAATTTAGGATATGTTTCTGGATTATTAAGTTATAGTCCGATTGTTGTTGCTAAAACTACTAATGACTTAGAAGAAATTAAAAAAGTTGCATTAGAATTAGTAAAGACACAATTAAAAGAAGAAACTACATTTAAAGTTGAAACAAAAAGAAATGATAAAATGTTTCATTTAACAAGTATGGAAATAAGCAGAGATGTTGCTGGATATGTATTATCAAATACGGATAACTTAATTGTTGATGTAAAAAAACCTAAAGATACTTTAACATTAGAAGTAAGAAAAGATGAAACATTCTTATATCTAAAAGAAGAAAAAGGTTTAGGTGGATTTCCTGTTGGAGTAGGTGGAAAAGGATTATTAATGTTATCTGGTGGTATCGATTCTCCTGTTGCTGGTTATTTAACTATGAAACAAGGTGTTAAGATTGAATGTATACATTTCGAATCAACTCCATTAACTTCAATTGAATCAGCTCAAAAAGTTGTTGATTTAACTAAGAAGATTGCTAAATATGCTCCACAAAATCAAATTAAAGTTCATATGGTTCCTTTTAAAGATTTACATATGAAAATTATTGAAAAAATACCTGATAGTTATAATATTACAATTATGAGAAGAATGATGTATCGTTTAGCTGTTTTAATAGCAAATAAAAATAACTGTGATATTATTGTTAATGGTGAATCGGTTGGTCAAGTTGCATCACAAACATTAGGTTCAATGAAAGTTATTAATCATGTTTGTAATTTACCAGTAATTAGACCACTTGCTACAACAGATAAAAATGATATTATTACATTAGCAAGAAAAATAGATACATTTACTACATCTATTAAACCATTTGAGGATTGTTGTACAATTTATGTACCTAAATCTCCAAGTACAAATCCAAAATTAGATAAATGTGAACATTATGAAACATTTTTTGATTTTGAACCATTAGTACAAGAAACATTTGTTAATACAAAAAGTGTTTGGATTACTAAAGATTCTGATTTAGATTTATCTATGTTAGGATTAGAAGTAAAACATTGTGAATTAAAATAAAAAAAATTAATGTATAATATTAAACTTCCTTGTCAATAATATATTTTGTCAGGAGGTGAATTTAAATGTATAAATCAAACTCAAAAACAAAAATGAACAATTCTTATAAATACGAAGTAGCTGAAGAATTAGGTGTAAACTTAGGACCAGACGCAACTGCAAGAGAAAATGGTTCAGTTGGTGGTCAAATTACTAAAGAATTAGTAGCTAAAGGTCGTCAAGGTATGAATATCGAATCAATGAAATATGAATTTGCTGATGAATTAGGTGTTAATATGGGACCTGAAGCAACTGCAAGACAAAATGGTTCAGTTGGTGGACGTATTACTAAAGAATTAGTAAAACGTGGTCAAGGAAAATACTAATTAATATAATAAAAACTTCTAAAGGAAACTTCTTTTAGAAGTTTTTTATTTTGTATAAATTACTTGTCATTAGTAAAATATGGTATAATTACAATATGTGATAAAAAATTTATTTACTAATGGAGGGATATTTATGAAAAAGTTATTATTAATATTATCAATTTTTTGTAGTAGTTTCATTGTTAATTTTTCAATAAACAATAATGAAACTATTTTACTAGATAATGAAGAAGTAAATAATGATTTAGATATAGACTTATATTCTAGTGGTGCAGTAGGTGGATATAAAGTTAATAAACCATTTGATATTTCTGTAAGACAAACTTCTTATTTAAGTAGTACAGGTTATTTATATATTTCTGGATATAATTCATCTGGACATTATGGTATTGGACATGCAAATAATATTACTTCATACCAAAGACTTTATAAAGATGGGAATGAAACTGATTACTTTAGATATGTTAAAGATTGGTCTTTTAGTTTTTATGGTGGAACTATTATCGATGAAAACGGAAAAATATGGACTGCTGGAGAAGCTATTGATGGTGTATTAGGAAATGGTACAACAAGTGGGAAGCAATATTCTTTCAAACAAATAAATGAAATTGATGGTGATGAGGATTATGTAGCAACATATACTGCATCAAGTTGGTATCATACAATTGTTTTATTAGATAACGGAAAATTATATGCAGCTGGTAACGGGAAGTATTTTGGATATTCTGCAGCTAATAAAAGCGTATTTACAGAAGTGCCATTACCTTATAGTATTAGTGAGGATGAACCTCAAATAAAAGATTTTGCTGGTGGGATTACAGGTACATGGATTTTATATGATAATGGTGAATTATATAAACTTACAACTACAACAACAAAAGTATTAGATAATATTGATTTTTTTGATACTGATGGATCTTGTACTTATTTAGCTGCTGTTGATTTTGATAACAATGTAATTGTTGGAGCGGAAAGTTCTATAAAACCAGAATCATATACAGTTAGGGATGTAGAAAAAGATAGTGATGTAGTACAAGTAAGAACTGCTGGATTATCTTCAACATCTTCATGGGGATATTTAACAAAAGAAGGAAGCTTATATACTGCAGTTGAACAAAGTGCAGATAATGCTGAAATGATTAAACAAGAAGAAACTGATATTAAATTTTTTGATATGGGAAGTTCGCAAGCAGCTGGAATGACTGTATATGGTTATTTAAATAAACATTCCTTATTATATACATGGGGAAGTAATGCGAGTGGACAATTAGCTAATGGTTCAACTGGATCTTCTTTATCTGATCCTAATCATAGTGAATCAAGTTTAATTGCTCCATCATTAGAAGCTGATTTTACAGGTTTATATTCATTACCTCCAATATTAAGAAGAAGTTATAATGATGTTGCTTTAGGAGCTAATGAAGAAGTATTATGGAACGAAGAAGGATTTATATATGTAGATTATTCTAATTATGATTTTAATCCTTCAAAACAAGAAAGAATTGATGTTATCATATCTGATAAATATGGTGTAGTTGATTTATTCTCTTTAGATAAATCAATGAGTTCTAATAAGAATGCTAACTATACAAAGAAACCTGGTACGTATACAGTTACATCGATGCTATATGAATATGTTGATGCTGAATGGATAGAAGTAGGTTCTGCAAATACAACAGTATTTGAATTAGGAGTACATCAAGTTGATATGTTTGTTGATGATGAAATAGTAGCACAACAAATGAATTTAATTAAATCATATGATAGTAGAGATTTTGTTCCGGATATTATTCAAGGATTAGTTAATTCTTTTGATTTAGGAGCAATAAGATTTTCAGATAATTTATACGAACATGATGGTAGTTTGAAGATTCATAATGTAACTACAAATGATTTTACTTTCAAGTTTTATAGGGAAACAATATCATCAGGTACTAAAACGTACTACTCTACCCTAAAAACGCTAAGTACAAGTAGTTTATATCGATATGGGGTTGAAATTAAATTTCTAGGAATTGAAGATTTTTACGATTCTATTGAATACAATCAAATAATTACAATTGAAACAAGAAGTATATATAGTAGTTCAAATGCAAGATTTGGATATTATAACACTAGTGGTACAGTTACAAATACAACATCTATTAATTATTACAATTCAAATGTAATGTATGATATTGTTTTAAATAGTGTAACATCACTAACTAATTATGAAAATTTAGATTATAGATTTAGAATTGTAATCACAAGTACAACAAATGATTTTACTTCAGAGTTTTGGTATGATAAAGAAATGTCTGGTGTTACATGGGAATACATTCCTAAATATGCAGGGACATACACTGTGCACGTATATCAATACGAATATTATGACTATGGTATTATTTCTTATCCTTTATCAAGTAGTAGAACATTAACTATTAGTAAAGTATCACCTAGTGCAAAAATAAATGAGTTTGATACAGAAGCTATAGAAGAAATAATTTCTACTGTAGGTGTACCTTCTGGTGGAGATGTTATTCCTTCAATAGAGAGAACTATCTCTTCGTACTTGAATGATTTGATTTCGTTAGATCAAACATTATACGTTGTTAATTCGAATAATTTGTTTGAAGAAATGATACTTAATTCAAGTAATATTGGATTTGCATATTATATAGGAAATACTAAGGTTAATACAATAACTGAAGGTGGGACTTATGATATAAGACTATATTTTTGTGGTGATAATAATTACAATACTAGTAGTTATACTTCATCATCATATTATGAAAAAATTACAATTACATTAGAAGATGTACAAGCATTTGCGGATAATTGTGTTACTTTTGATAATGAAACAACAGAGGTTTTATTTTACTCAGGAACTGAATATGGGTTAATAATAAATGGTTATGAAGGTGCATTTGATACAGCTGATTATAGTGTATTAATTACAATTACAGATAACTTTGGATTTAATAGTTCATATGATATCAAGACTGTAAATACATGGGATTACATGCCAAAACTTCCTGGTGAATATACTGTCGTAATTTCTTTAACTGATTTATTATTAAATGCTACGTCTTATTCATATTCAACATTAACTGTGAAAAAAGATGAATCAGTTTCATTGTCTATATCTGAAGGATTTAGTGATTTATTTACTACATTCTTAACTGAGGATGATGAAAATATCATCGATAATATTTATAATCCTATTACAGTAGATTACTTTTCAATTAGTAGTGACTTATATTCTATACAAAGAGTTAACGGCAAAGATGTTGTTAATAATGTCGTAACAACAACATTATCTGATTATAATATATTGATTTATAATAGTTCTAATGAAGTTGTAGAAAGTATAACATCTGCTGGTAATTATTATTTAATGGTAAGTTATAAAGGTATAAATGGTTTATATGAAAACATAACAAATAATGTTAAATATAACTTTGAAGTTATCTTAAGAACTACATTACAAAATGTAGAAGTTGGTAATAAATTTGGGGCTACTGCTTACTTTGTTAATGAAGACGGTCAATATAGAACAACACTTTCTTATTTAAATAATAGTAACGAATATAGTATTGTTATTGATGCTGTAATGGATGATGAAACATTTTTTACTAATGATATTTATACTATAACTTTAAATATAACAAACGGTATTGATACTTATAATTTTGAATATGTAAATCCAATAGATGGAACAATTCCATTCAAAGATATGCCTAAAAAGTCTGGTGTATATACTGTTGAGATGGTCCTAACAAATAACTTTGATGAATATGTGTCAATTCAAAAATCTTCATTAACAATTACTAATACAAACTTAGTTATTACAATAAGCGAAGAAACACAATTTAGTACTGATGAAAGAAAAGAAGTATTAAATGATGAAGTTGAAGAGTATTTAATTACTACTCTTTCAGTATCAATGTTTGGAGTTAATAA
>JAWXUF010000044.1:0-9459 GCA_044432865.1 bacterium
CAATATAAATATATCCTGCTTCAACTAATTGTTTCATATATCTAAAGAAGAATGTTAATAATAATGTTCTAATATGCTCGCCATCAACATCGGCATCGGTCATGATTACAATTTTATGATATCTTGTTTTCTCAAGATCAAACTCTTCACCAATTCCTGTACCAATTGCTTGAATCATAGATAGAATTTCTTTATTAGCTAAAATTTTATCCATTCTTGCTTTCTCAACATTTAATACTTTCCCACGTAATGGTAAAATTGCTTGGAATTCAGAATCACGTCCTGATTTAGCACTACCACCCGCAGAATCCCCTTCGACTATGTACATTTCTGACTTAGAAGGATCTTTACTTCTACAATCTGCTAACTTAGAAGCGAATCTTAAAGAATCTAAAGGAGATTTTCTTCTTGTAGCTTCTCTTGCTTTTCTAGCAGCCATTCTTGCTCTACCTGCTAATACACATTTTTCAATAATAGTTTTAGCAATTGAAGGATTTTCTAATAAGAATCTAGAAATAGCTTCTCCAAGAATTTGTGAAACGATAGGACGTACTTCACTACTTCCTAATTTTCCTTTTGTTTGTCCTTCAAACTGAGGATCTGGATGTTTAACTGAAACAATAGCAGTTAATCCTTCTCTTATATCTTCACCATTTAAAGTATCATCTTTTTTAAGAATATTATTAGCCTCAGCATATTTACCAATTTCTCTTGATAATGCTAATCTAAATCCTTCTTCATGAGTACCACCTTCTGGTGTATGAATATTATTAGTAAATGAATAAATATTTGGAGTATAAGAATCATTGTATTGCATAGCAACTTCAACTGTAATACCGTCTTGTTCTTTATCACAATAAATAGGTTCTTGATGTACAACTGTTTTATTTTGATTTAAGAAAGATACGTATTCTTTAATACCACCTTCATATTCGTAAGTGTTAATAATCGCTTCAGTAGGACGTTTATCACTTACAGTTAATTTAATACCTTTGTTTAAGAATGCTAATTGTTGCATTCTTGCTCTTAAGATTTCATATTCGTAAACTGTAGTTTCAGTAAAGATTGTAGAGTCTGCTTTAAACATAACTGTAGTACCTTTAATATCAGTTGTACCATCTTTTCTTAATGGATGATCAACATCTCCTCTACTAAAAGCTTGAACATGTTTTTCACCATTAATATGAACTTCTACTTTTAACCATTCAGATAATGCATTAACAACAGAAGCACCTACACCATGTAGACCTCCTGAAACTTTATAACTTGCGTTATCAAATTTCCCCCCAGCATGTAATACTGTAAAGATTGTTTCAACAGCAGATAAACCAGTCTTAGAGTTAATACCAATAGGCATACCACGACCATTATCTGTTACACAAATTACATTATCAGGTAAAATATCTAATTCAATATGAGTACAATGACCAGCTAAAGCTTCATCAATTGCATTATCAACAATCTCCCATACTAAGTGATGTAATCCTCTACTACTAGTAGAACCAATATACATCCCTGGACGTTTTCTTACGGCTTCTAACCCTTCTAAGACTTGTATGGAATCGGCATTATAATTATTTTCCATTTTACTTCAACTCACTTTCTAATTTAATAACTTGGTAATTATTTAATACTTCTAGATCATTAAGATCTACGTTTGTAACTGATATAAATGTTTGACCTAAACTTAGGATAATACTTAATAAATTATTTTGTCTTGTTACATCTAGTTCACTTAATACATCATCTAATAAAAGTATAGGATACTTTTTCTTTAATTTTTGTATTAATAAAACTAAAGTAATTTTTAGTGATAATACAACACTTCTTTTTTGACCTTGAGAAGCATATACTTTTGCGTCTTTATCATTAATCTTAAATAAAACATCATCTCTATGTATTCCATAATTTGTTGTTTGCGATTGAATATCTTTACTTACTTTATCATTCATAAACGATAAGGTATTATTAACTGGTAAAGAAGGTAAATATTCTAATTTTACTTCTTCATTAGCAGCAAACATTTTATGAACACTATTAATAACACTATTAATCTCTTTGATAAATCCATTACGATACTTCATAATATGAAGAGATTCAATACATAAATTTTCAGTAATTAAATTTAAATAAGTTTCATTAACCTTATTACTTTTTAAAAGAGCATTTCTTTCTTTTAAAATATTATTGTAATTACTTAAATGAACTACGTACTTAGGGTATAACTGAGATAATTCAATATTTAGAAATAATCTTCTAGATAATGGAGCGCCTGTAATTAATGATAATTCACTTGGAGTAAAAAATACTGCAGGTAAATTACCGATATAATCACCAATCTTTTTAATTTCTTTGTTATTAATAGATACAGTTTTTGTTTTGTTATTTAATCCAAACTTATACTTCTTTGAATCAGCATCTATTTCAACTAAATTAAACTCTTCATTTTCTTTAATTAATTCATTCATATTTGATGTTCTTAAACTCTTTGTTACACTTGCTGCATAAATAGCTTCTAATAATGTTGTTTTACCTGTAGCATTATCTCCTGTTATTATTACAAATTGACTATTAATATTAAAACTTTGTTTACTAAATTTTCTAAAATTTAATAAAGTTATTTTATTAATCATTTTGTAATCTCGTATGAACCGTGACCACTTATTTTGATTACAGTACCAGGATATAATTTCTTCCCACGACGATTTTCTAATTCATTATCAACAGTAATTGTTAACTCAGTAAGAAGCATTTTTGCCATACCCCCACTTGAAGCAATTGTTGTAATTTTTAGCAATTGTCCTAAGGTAATAAATTCAGTATTTATTTTAATTTTCTCCATATAATATCACCAATTAAATTATATCATATTTATTAAAAAAATACTAGTTTTTTCAACTTTTATTTTCAACTAGTATATTAACCCTATTTTGTATAAAAATTGCTTAAAACGGCAAAATTTTAAATATAAAGAAAAACAAGCTAAATTATAAACTTAGCTTGTTTGTTATATTTAAATATTATATCCCCATTGAACTTCTGCATCATCTCTATTCCAACTACTGCTCCATCTAGATTGTTTTTCTAAATGTGATGTATATATTGCAGATAATGTTGAAAAGACTAATTTATTACTAAACATTGGAATTCTACTCCCTTAATTGATATTATTTCACAATATATTAACGATGTTGTCAATATTTAGTCTTCATATCCCCATACAACATTAGATTCAAACTCACACCAATCATTGTCCCAACCATCTGGTTTAGTACTATTCTCACAGTATATTGTTAGGGAATCACACATAAAAAAAGAATATGCACCTATACTTATTACACTAGAAGGAATTTTAACAGTAGTTAAATTACTACAAAATAAAAATACTTCAGAACTAATTTCTTCAAGATTAGTTGGTAATATAACTTCAATTAAATTATCAGCACATGAAAATGCACCTTTACCAATAACTTTTACACTTTCAGGAATTGTAAATATAGATTCTTTTTTTCCTACTGCATACACAACGAATTCTATCTCATCTTTAGTATAAACATTTCCATCAATTGATTTGAAATATTTATTGTTAGAATTAACTTTTATTTCCTCTAATGAAGTACAATGATCAAATACACTTCGTTCAATAAAAGTTAATTTTTCATTAAGCTCTATAGTTGAAAGAGACTGACAATTTTCAAATGCAGCATAATCAATACTATATAAATTTTTAGATAAGTTAATTTCTTCTAAAGATATACAATCAGAAAATGAACGACTTCCTATATGTTCAATAGTATTTGGTAATGAAATAGAATTTAAACTAAAACATCCATCAAATGCATAATCGTCAATGTATTTAACACCTTTTGATAATGTTACATTTTTAAGACTTGTACAAGATGCAAAACAATATTTAGAAATAGATTGTACACTTGAAGGTATTGTTATACTTGTTAGGGAGTTACAATCATAGAATACACTAGTTCCAAGTTGGACTAAGTTATTTGATAGTGTTACTGATTTTAATGAAGTACATCCAGAAAACACTGAAGAAAAAAGATGAGTTACACTATCTGGAATAACTATATTTTCTAAGTAAGTGTTATTATAAAATGCATTATATCCTATATATTTTACATTATATTTTTTATTATCAATTGTTACTTTATCTAAAATAGTTACATTTGCCTTTTCAGCATTCGCCCTATAAACAATAGCTTCACCATTTGTATAACATTCATATATTATGCCATCTATTGTTATTTGTTCTGACAATAAAATTACTTGATTATATTTAGGAGCTAATATAATATCACCATCAATTGGTTGGTCAAAATCAAATGGTGGAGTTGTATATGTATTAGAATACGCTTCATACCAATAATCAAATTCATATAAGAAATAATTTGGTGCTGATTGAAATGGTACTATTCCATCTTCTTCTACATACACTACTTTGTATATACCTCCAAAATTATCTTCGAATTTTACTACATATTTATAATCTTTACTAGATCCAGAAAATGCTATTACTAATATTACTATTAATGATACTAAAGCAATTCCAAAACAAATAATTTTCTTCATAAAAAAATTTCTCCTATCTATATATGACAATAATACCTGATGCCCAGTTATCATGCCATCCTTCTAATTTTCCACTTACATTGCAATATATTACTAAAGACGAAGAATTTCCAAAAGCATTTTCTCCTATTACTACGACGTTTTTTGTGATTGTTATTTCTCTTAACTCACTACAATTATAAAATGTATAAGATCCTATTTCCGTTAATGAATTAGGCAGATTTATAATTTCTAGTGATGTACATCCATGGAATACTTCATCACTTATTTTTACTAACCCTTCAGATAATTGTACTTCTTTTAAAAAACTACATCCATAAAATGCATATTCATATATTGTTTTAACACTACTTGGAATTTCTATTTTAGTTAATGAAATACAATTACTAAATGTAGAATCAGGAATAGATTCTAAAGATAGTATTGTTACATTTTCTAATAGTAAACAATTAGTAAATACACCTGTACTCATATTATCAATTACTCCGTTTAATTCAACACTAATTAAACTTCTACAATTACTAAATGCTTGTCTACCTAAATACGATAGATCATTTATTTCAATAGCTGTTAATAATCTACAGTTACTAAATGCAAAGTCACCTATTACACTTAAACTTATTGGTAGAATTACTTCAGTTAAAAATGAACAATAGTAAAATGCATATTCATTTATAACTTTTAAATTATTGGGAAGTGATAGTGATAATAATGTTTGATGATAATAAAATGCATATTCTCCTATAATAGAGACAGGATAATTGTTAATTGAATTTGGTATTACTAAATTAACATTACTAGAAAGTGTTGTAATAAGTGTTAGTTCGTTTTCTTTTAAAGCATAAATTATTCCATTATGTTCAAGTATCAAAGAATAATTAGAATATAATACATCTTCTATATCATCTTCATAAATATAATAATAACTTTCTTCTATTAATTCTATTCCAGATGAAACATAAATAACTTTCAATAAAGAATCTGTAAAAGCTTCTTCTTCAATACTTGTTACTTTTATATTATCAATATATTCAGGAATTGTAATGTAATAGATATTATCAGATGTTAGTCCTGTAATAGTTATCTCATCATTTTCTATTATATACGTAATATTATCATAACTATATACTTGATAGTCATCATAAATAGTTATTAATAAAGAAGGATTTAATATTTTATAGTTATCATTATCTGTCGATATTGTTAGGGTGTATTTTCCTGCTTCTATCATTTCTCCTGAATACTCATATTCAAATGATAGATCATTATAAATTGCTTTGATATTTTTTTGAACTTGATTATTAGCTTCAAAATAAGTATCTCCTTGATATGATACAATAATTGATGCTACTTCTATTGTTAAAGTTGCTTTTAATTCTACTTCATTGTAATTATTAAATTCATTTGATAATTTAACTGTTACTTCATAAACTCCAAAATTAATATTTTCATTATTTAAATATGTAATAGTAATATCATCATTTAATTCTCCATTTAATTCTAAGCTTTGAATTTGCCCATTATAAGTCACTGTCTTAGAATCTAGTGTTATATTATCAATATCCATTTCAGCAGCCTTAATACTCAATGTAGCACTTAATGAAGCTACTTCTTTATCGTTTTCTTTTATAACAGCAATAACATTATAAGTACCAAAATTAATTTGTCCATTATTTTCATATACTACTTCAAGATTACTATTTAATTCACCATCTAATAATATATAATGTTCATTACCATCATACGTTACTTCTTTATCATTAAAAGATAATCCATATAAATAATTACTTGTCCATGTAGCATAAAGATTCATATCTTCTAATACATTATCATCAAAAGACCATTTAATATCCTCATGATACCATCCAGAAAAGTAATATCCTTCTTTTTCTATATCTTCAACACTATTTAGTTTACTTCCTTTTTTTACTTCCTGTGTTTCTACTATTATATTATCATTATAGAAATTTACTATATATGTTGTAGTTTTTATATTAAAAAATATAATTAAAATAACTACAGGAATTAATACTGCAAAACCTATTAATATTTTTTTCATATAAAATTCCTTTCTATAATATATTTTCAAATAAATTATAACATAATATTTAATAAAAAATACTTAAGTATAGTATATTTACTATTCTTAAGTATTTTGTAATATATTTAATGTTTAAATTACTTATTTAATTTCAATTTTAAAATAGGTCTATAGCCTACATTTGTTGCATCAACTACATTAAATTCTATTTCACACTTTGACGTGACATATTTAACCTTATTTTTAGCCTTATTATTCGGATTTAAAAGCCAAAATTGTGCAAGACCAAGAGGGTTTAATCCATTTAAAATTGCATATTCACTTGATTGAGTCGTTTTTATTTCAAGAAACTCAAATTGTTTTGAATTTAATATGTAAATTTTATCACTAAATTTATCTACTTTTGATACTTCGATTAAGTCTTGTTGTTCTTTTGTAAACGCATTATTTATGAATTCATTGTTTAAAACATTTCTTATATTAGATGTTTCATAATAATTGCAATCATTATCGTATTTACAGGTATCCAATACAATATTAGATACAATGTGTTCTTCACCATTTATTTCTACTACAGTCCATTTAATTGATTCTACTATCACAAAATCTTCTTTTCCATAAATTGAAGTATGTTTTTTCAGCTTATAATTGTTGAAATGATAATATCCATTTGAGTCTATAGTCAAATCGTCTGGAATTTCACCATAATATATTGATTGTGGGTACTCTCCAAATACTATATGCTTTCCTATTCTAGTATAATAATCGTTTTTAATTAACATATTTTTTGAAGTAGATTCACCGTTTAATTTAATCATTGGTCTAATCCCTCTAATAAATTTATTGACACTATATGAAGCAGGTCTGCTGATTCTTCCAGATTTATCTATAAAATAATTTTCTTTCGTACCTAGAACGTTACTTCTTAACCAATACGAAGAGTAAGGTTTAGTATCTTTACTTCCGTCAATATTTTTTACATAGCATAAACCTGTTGATTGCACACATCGAGTCTCTATTTCAAAATACTCTGATTTACTAAGAATAGAAACTTTGTCATTTAATGAATTTAGACTTCCTAACAGGTTTTGTTGTTCTTTCGTGAATGCTTTATTAATAAACTCACTGTTAAGATAATTTCTTAATTCACCTTCTTCGAAAATACTACTTTCAAAAGCGATTCCATCTAGTACATACTTTGCAAGTAAATATTTTTCACCTTCTAACTCTACTTCATTCCATATAATAGGTTCTATTCTTATAAAATAATCATTTATCTTGATAAACTTTTCATCTATAAAATAATAATATCCATTTTTTTCTTGTTTTTCATTATAACAATAATAAAATCCATCTGATGATTCCTCAATTTTCTTTTGTTTTAAATTTGGAATATAAAAACGTGTTGTTGGATAATATCCAAATTCAATTCCTTCTTCAGTCTCATTTGGTAATATATTATCAACTATTGTTTTATTTAATTTTCCATTAATTATTTTATCTTTCTCAAACGAAATTACAGGTCTAACTCCAACAAAACCAATATACTCTTCATGTTGAGCTGTAACATACTCACCATCTATATTTCCAAATTCATTTACTATTGAAGCAAAGGAAGTAATTTTATTATTTTTTGTTCTTAACCAATATTTACCATTATTTTTATTATTTCTAAAACAATTTTGATTAAGACAATAATCAGTTACTTTTGAAGTTTTAATCGAAACGTTAGAAATCTCTTCTTCACTTAATACATATACTTTATCTAATAATCCATCAATATTACTAACTTGTATTTTCTCTTGTTCTTTTAATGAAAATGCATTACAAAAAAATGTTCCATTTAAAAAACTTCTTAACTCACTTGACTCATAATCATTTTTCATTGTATGAAAAATACAAAAATCTAAAATATTTTTTGAAACTAAATGTTCTTTTCCATTTATATTTACAACGTTCCATTCTATTGGTTCAATAATATGAAATTTATCAAATATTTTTTTTAATTTTAGATCATTTACATGATAAACACCTTGCTTATCTGGTAAAACATCTAAATTAACCACACCAGTGTATAAACTCTTAGGATATTCTCCAAATAGTATTGTATCACTATCTTTTGATTTATTACATTCTTCTTTTATGAGTTCCCATGGATTAAATGTAACTCCTTCATTAAATACAAATACTGGTCTAACACCAAAATTGAAATCTACACTCATGTAGTAAGTAGATGTAACTATTTCTTTTGTTCTAACAACACATCCTGAATCGGTATGACCGGATGCTTTTGTTCTACTCCACCATTCAGAAGCTCTATTTTCCTTATAACGACATCCTTTTTTTATAGCATACAATGTTGCTGATGAAATGAAATTAAGTTCTAATTCTTCTATTTCTTCTTCACTTAAAGTATAAATTTTATCTTTAAGTCCATCAATATTTGATTCTTTTATAAGTTCTTGTTGTTCTTTTGTAAATGCTTTATTTATAAATTCATTATTAAAGAAAGCTCTCAAAATACTTTTTTCATAATTAAACTTTTTACCATTAGACATCACAGAACAATCTAGGATATTTTTAGACATAATATGTTTTATTCCATTATTATTAAAAACACACCATTCTATTGGTTCTACTTTATAATAAAGATTTCCAACTTTTTCTACTTTATTACCATAAATATAAAAATATCCGTCTTCATTCTTTTCTAAATCAGTAGGTATATTACCTTTATATAAAGACTGTGGATATTCTCCAAAAATAATAGTTTCACCTTTTATAATCGGAGTATTTAAAAAGTTATTGTTTGTTTCATCATTTTTTTTCAT
>JAWXUF010000045.1:0-8770 GCA_044432865.1 bacterium
AAAAATCTTTAGTTACAACACTAATTGTATTAGCTAGTAATCAAACAATGTTAGTATTTGATGAACCTGTTCAATTACTAGGTGCTGATTTAAGAGAGTTATTTTATAAAGAATTACTTAATGTAACGATGAATGGAGATAAAATAGTTTTATTATCTACACATATCATTAATGAAATTCAAAATATAGCATCAAATGTTTTAATTATTAAAGATTCTGAATTAATTATTAATGAAGAATGTGATTCATTAAAAGAAAAAAATAATAATATTTCATTAGAAGAAATATTTATGAAAGTATTGGAGGTATAATATGAAAAGTTCACCATATAAAATAATATTGTTGTCAGTAATTTTATCTTTAATGTTTTGTGTAAGTGGAATGATTTCATTTGCAAATTCAAAAGATGATATATTTTCTACACCAGTAGTTGTAATGATTGTGTTTTTCTTATTTGCTTATGTTATCACAGTAGTTACAGAATGGATTTTTGTTGATAATAGAGCTATTAATTGTGGTTTATCTGAAGCTACTATAAAAAATATTAGATCAAAAGAAATTTTAATTTCTACTATAATTTCAGGAGTATTAACTGTAATTTTCTTATTAGTACTTACACACATAGGGTATAATAGTTTTACTTTCCCTGGTATAAATGAGTATCTAGGAATATTAATTTCATCTGTTTCAATAATAGGATATAATTATACTATTCAAAAAAATTATAAATATTTAGAAAATAGAGGAAGAACTAAATCACCTATTTTAGTTGGAGTTTTTTTCCTCTTCGCTATAATTCCATTTTTCCTATCAATGACACAATTTAATTATATAGCAATAATAATAGTAGCAGTATCTACTGTTGCTGCTACAATAGCAACAAAAATAATCGAAAAGAGAATGAAAATATGAATATCAAATTAGTAGGTGTTACAAAAAAAATAAAAAAGAACAATGTATTAGAAAATATTAATTTTGAATTTGAAAGTGGTAAAATTCATGGGATATTTGGTGGACATAATTCTGGTAAAACATTATTATTAAACTTAATTTCTAATTTCTGCAGTCCGAATTCAGGAGAAATTTTATTCGATGGTGTTTCTAAAAAAAATAATGATTTACCAATTTGCTATATTAGTACTAACCTTACAATGGTATTCAATTATAAATATAATTTAAAAAAATTCAAAGAAGTATTTCCTAATTTTGATATTGAATATGCTAATTCTTTAATAGAAAAATTTGGGTTGACTTCAAATAGAATGGATGTAACATCTTCAACAGGTACAATGAGTTTAATGAGAATAATTATCACATTAGCTTCGAATTCTAGAATTTTAATATTTGATGATATTATTGCTGGATTAGATATTTTTAATAGAAAATTAGTATATAACGAAATATTAGAAAAATATAATAAAGATAAGCAAACAATATTTATGGCTTGTTCTTATTTAAACGAAGTAGAAGCGTTATTAAATGATTTCATTATATTAAATGACTCATCAATCGCTTTAAGTGGTTGTATTGATTTACTTGATAGATGTTATGTTATTTCAGGTGCAAAAGATAATGTAATTAAATATGAAAATAAGAAACATGTTATTAAGACTAAATTAGATAGTTTTTATGAAATGGTAGTAATTGATTCATCTGAGTCAGAATTTGAAAATGTAGAAGTGAGAAAAGCATCTTTACAAGATGTAATCTCAAGTTATGGAGGTATTTATGAAGAATAAAATTTTATTTGTTATTTTAACAGCTTTAGGAGCAACAGCCTTATTAGAGCCTGAAACATTTATGGTAATTGCATTAGCATTAGTAGTTTCATTAATTGTTTCATTTACAGATAATTCATTTATTTATCAAACTGGTATAAACAAATTTACAATATTAAAAAGACAAATGTTATCATATGTTCCTTTCATTGCTTCATCAACAATATTTTACCTAGTAGGTAATGTAGGGAGTGTTGATTATGTGTTTGGATTAGTTGATTTAGGAATAGTACTAAATATCATCTTAAGAGGTATATTATATTGTTCATGTCTTGTATTCTTCTTTGTTGCATTATTACCAATGAGAAAGTATTATGCAATTGTAATAACAAAGAGTTTTCCTTTATTAGTTAAATTCATGATTTCTATTGTAACTTTATTTTGTATGTTATTAGCAATAATGGTTTTTATTGAAAACAAATATGTTTTATGTGATTCATGTAATATGAGTGTTATTGAAGGAGTAGTATTCTCATTATCTTTTATAACTGGATCTGCATTATTATTCTTATTACAAAAGAAAATTGATAGTATCACAAATTATAGATAAATTTATATCTTCAGAATAGAAATATTTTGAAGATTTTTTTTATAAAAAAAGAAGAAGAAATTAATTTTCTTCTTCCTCTTCGTCTTCTTCCCATAATGATAAGATACCTTTTGATTTAGCTTCATCTTCATCCATTAATTTGTCTGTATATAATATACCATCTAAGTGATCATATTCGTGTTGAAATACAATTGCAAAATAATCTTTTAATACAAATTTCTTTTTATTAAATACTTGTTTATCAAAATCAAATACAAATCCTTCAACAGTAATTTTACTATATCTAGGTGTAACACCAGTAGTAGGTCTATCAACTGATAAACAACCTTCTCCACCATTAAGATAAATTAATTCCTTATTTGTTGAAACTATTTTAGGATTAATAATTGCTAGGCCAAGTACATCATCTTCATCATATGCATGAATTGCAAACATTCTTTTGTTAATACCTACTTGTGGACAAGCAAGACCTACACCAGGTCTAATATTATGTAATGTAGCAAAATCTTTATTTTGAGATTTAAGTACATGATTAAATAAACTTACTGCTAACTTAGTATCTTCTAAGCTTATTGGAGTTTTTACTAATTCTGATTTTTCGTGTAATGAAGCCGTTTTTTCATTTACTATTTTATATGGAACAAACATTGTAACACATCCTTTGTTACTAAATTATACAATAAAATAATTAATAAATAAATATAAAAATAAAAAAAGACTCTAAAGTCTTAAATTATAAGTTTTAGAATCTTGCAGCACCAATAATTACTAATAAAATAAATAACACTAATATTAAAGCGTAACCATATGATTTGTTTGAAGTTTCATTGCAGCATGTTGTATAAGGTTGGTACCCATACCCATATCCTGGCATTCCTCCTTGATAGTACATATATCCCACCTCCTTTAATTTTATTATATGTAGTATCAAAATTTAGGATTAGGCTTTAACCTTCATCATAAAACAAATCATCATCAAATTTATCATCCATTCGTAAACCTAAAAAGTTTTCAACTCTTCTTAATCTATTATTAAGATTACGTTGCTTTCTATTAAGTTCCTCTAATGTATAAAATAGTCTTTGCATTTGATTGCTTTCATAAAAGTTCTGTTCAGGGTACTGCATATTTTGATTGTTATTTCTTTTAAACATTTCATCACCTATTATAGTATATGACACAAGTCTAATAATGTGCTATAATCCATATAGGTGATTAATTTGAGAATAGATCGATTTTTAAGTAATTTAAATTATGGTAGTAGAAATGATATTAAAAAATATATAAAAGAAAAAAGAGTTAAAATAAATAATACATTATGTACAAATTCTAGTACGAGTATTAATGAAAATATTGATAAAGTATATTTTGATAATGAGTTAGTATTCTATTTAGAAAATATTTGTATTGCTTTTAATAAACCACAAAATTATATATGTTCTAATATAGATGAATTATATCCTTCTATATTAAACTTACTTCCTGAGGAAATTGTTAGACTTGGATTAAATATTTGTGGTAGACTTGATGCTGATACAGAAGGATTAGTTATTCTTACTTCAAATGGAAATTATGTACATCAAATAATTTCTCCTAGTAAAAATGTATATAAAAAATATCTAGTACATACAAAGAATAAAATAGAGAATATTAATCTATTTGAAAATGGATTAGAAATACTAGATGGTCGCAGTAATTTATATACATCAGAAAAAGCAGAATTAAACTTATTAGAAGATACTAAATGTATTGTTAGTATAAAAGAAGGTAAGTTTCATCAAGTTAAAAGAATGTTTGAAGCTATTGATAATGAAGTTGTATATTTAAAAAGATTAAGTGTTGGTAACTACAATATGCCTGATGATTTATTATTAGGAGAATATAAAATAATTTCTATTGATGAAATTATTTAACATAATTTGTTTTACATACATATAATGTATTAGGTGATATGTATGGGAGCAAGTTTAGAAGAATTTAAAAATTTTGTTAAAATACATCCTGGTTTAAGTAATCTAGTAACAAAGAAAGAAAAATCATGGCAAGATATATATGAAGATTGGACTTTTTATAAAGATGATAACAAATGGGATGAATATAAAGATCCGAAAACAATAAATATTTCTAATTCTATAGCTTTACCTGAAGAAAAAGAAAAAGTAGAGATTAAAGAAGAAGTAAAGAGTAGTGCGAATATGGAAGATATGATGAAAAGTGCATTGAATTATGTAAAAAAAATAAATCCAGATACAATTACAAAAACAGTAAGTAATGCACAAAAAGTATTAGCATTAATAACAGGATTAGGTATAGGTGGAGCGGCTGGAGCGGCGAAGAGTTCAAATACCGGAGATCCTTTGTTTGATAAGAAGTTTGATGAATGGTATTAGGTAATGTATCATATATGGATTATATGTATCGTAATCCTGTATATCTTAATTATTTGCGTTATCATCCGAAATGGTATAAAATATTATATTATGACCAAACAAGATTAAAGGAATTTATTGCTGAAGCACAAAAGAGTATGAATATAACAACATCAGACCGTTTAAAGAAGTTAAATAGTCAATTGAGTTTTATATCAAGTATTGCGTCAATGATGAAATAAGGTGAAATAATGGATAAATTTGAAGTGTTTAAAAAAGCCGAAGAATATGCAATTGATTTAACTAATACTAAGTTATTCAATGATTTATTAGAAGTTAAGAAAAAGATAAATATTGAGTTTGGTGAATTAATAAAAGATTTTAAATATAAAAGAGAAAAGTTTGAACAAACAAAAGAGTATGCCTTATATAATGATAGTATAAAAAATATTCAAAATGAATTTCAAAAAGTGAAAGAAGAACTATATAGTAAAGAATTAGTTCAAAAGTATTTTGAAATAGAAAGGAAGATTCAATCTGAATTGAATGATGTTGCTAAGAAATTAGCAAGTAGCATTTCAGAAAGATTCAAAAAATAATATGAGAACTGCAGTAATAGCACATTATAACAATCATGAATTTATTAAAGGATTAGATAGAAATATATTTACAGTATATTATAATTCTAAGAGATATAATTATGTTTATCTTTATTTCAATTTAAATAATAAAGATAGAGCAATAAGTAAATTAAAAGAAATCGAAGCAATAACTGAAATTGAACCATCATTATTTAGCGTAGAAGATATCATTATTAAAGCATAAAATAACAAAATTCTATGCTTTTTTTTTGCTATAATATCTAAGAGGTGGTAATTTTGTTCGGCTTAGATATTAACATTATTAGTAAATATAAAGATAATAAAATGTTTTATAATATTTTTTGTTTAATTAATACATTACTTATTTTTATATTTTATGCAATTGATAGACAATATGTTATGTATTATATTTTTTTAGGTGCAACCATATCATTAGTATTAACAAATCAAATTAAATATATTTTGCCATATATGATTATGTTTACAATGAGTATGTCAGCAAGTATCACTAATCTCCCCCTAACAATATCACTGTTAGGATTATTTATTTTATCTGTAATAGGTTATTTCATTTATAATAGACCGAAAATAAAAATAAAAAAACATGGATTAATGATTATTCTCTTTGCTATTTCAACCTTTATTCCAATATTTTGGTATAAAGAAATAGAAAATTTACATGAAGTATATATAATTACATATAGTTTTTATTTTGTTTTTTTCCTTACATACTTAATCTTTAAAAGTTCTAAAGAATCATTATTGAAACCATTAATAATAGTAGTTAGCTATATACCTTTACTATTAATGTTA
Organism: bacterium; assembly: GCA_044432865.1. GTDB lineage: Bacteria > Bacillota_I > Bacilli_A > Acholeplasmatales > Anaeroplasmataceae > JAWXUE01. Next base: position 6,113 of record JAWXUF010000045.1, read on the forward strand.
GAGTTAGTCTTTTATTTTATTACTGTACCTAACACAAACTTTCAAGGAGGGATATTTCTTGGATGGGCAGGTGGAAACCATGCTAGTATGATGATCTTATTTAGTTTTCCATTTGTAATGTACAGATTTTATACAGAGAAGAAATTAATACCTTTGTTTTTAATTATTTGTTCAATACTATCAATTATATTTGGATTTAGTAGAGCTGGTTATTTATTTTTCATTATTGAGTTAATTATTTTCTTTATTTACACTTTATATTACTATAGAGATAAACCAACACTATTTAAAATTAGAAAAGCTATGAGTCGTAATTATTTAACTACAATAACAATTGTAAGTACTATTTGTGTATTACTATTAATAACTGTATTATCAATTCCTAATATGAAGGAAATGTTACAAAAGGTACTTGATGATAATGGGAGATTCGATGTTTATTTAAAAGGGTTAGAACAACTCACATTAAACTTTCGTAACTTTATATTAGGAAGAGGTTTTGTTTCTGATTATATTTTATATGATGGTGTATTTCTACTTTATCATAATACATTTATACAAGCGTTAGTTACAGGTGGAATAATAATGTTTATATTAATGATTATTCATTTTATTCAAAAGTATTTATTTTTTAAACATAAAAGAAATTTATTTATGACATGCTTATTAATAGGATTTATAATAACTGATTTATATGGTATTACAGATACTACATATTTTTCTGCTTATTTTACAATTGTTTTTACATGTATATCAGTATGCTTTGAAGATAACGAAGAAGAAATATTAAAATTAATTTAATTTTTATTACATTACATTCATTTAATCGCTATATAACAACATTATTTTATTAATTAATTTGCATATTATCAAACATTAAACATAATATAAAATGTAGAAATATGTTTGACAATAACATAATAAAATCTTATTATAATAGTAACAAGGAAATGGGGTAATGTATATGGAAAAATATTTAATAGCTTTTGACTTAGATGGAACACTTTTAACAGATGATAAAAAAATAACAAAACTATCAAATGATTATATTCAAAAATTAAGAAATGATGGCCATATTGTTTGTATAGCTACAGGAAGACCATATGCTGGGATGTTGAATTATTATAAAGAATTAAATTTAGATACACCAATTGTAAATACAAATGGTGGAGTAACTCACAATCCGTCAAATGATAAATTTGAAAAAGTTTATTTAGGAATGGATAAAAACATAATAAAAGATATTTTCATAAATAATAAAGATAGTATTGTTGATGCATATTTTAGTTTTGATGATAAAGTATATTATACAAGTAAGCATCCAAGATTAGAGCCATTCATTCATGTTGATGAAACAATTACTGAAGTAGTTGGACCTATTGAAGAAACAATTGATGTTGATACAGGTGGTGTTGTACTAATTGTAAATGAAGATACTGCAGAAAATTTTGTTAATTATATTGAAACGAAATATAGTGATACTTTAGCAACAAGAGAGTTTAGAAGAGAAAGTGGTGTAAGATTATATGAGTTATATCAAAAAGCTATTTCTAAACGTGAAGGTTTAAAAACTATTTTAAATCATTATGGTATGACTGAAAAAAACCTAATTGCATTCGGTGATGGAGATAACGATTTAGAAATGCTTGATTTTGCATATGTTAGTGTTGCTATGATAAATGGTAGAGAAGAAGCAATTCAATCTGCAAAGTTTATTACTAGAGAAGATAATAATAATGATGGAGCAATTTTATTCCTAGATCATTTTCTTGGATATAATACGTTAGATTAATAATGAGAAAACGAAAAGACACATTTATTGCTAGAGATAAAGATGGTAATTTAAAGTCTTATAAAAAATTCAAACCGGATAAAAATGCAAAAGGACAGAAAATTATAGATACATGTTCTTCAATATTAGTCGTTATAGGATTTTTCATGGCAATTTTCAAAGTATTAATCCCAGCTTATAATAGTGCAGTTGCTTATAAAGAAGATGATATTTATAGAATACTACGTTATGTTTGGGCTGGATTTGTATTATTTGTTTTAATACTTTTTGTTGTATTAGCAATTGATTCTAAATTAAGAAACAAAAAAATAGTAGAAGAATATGTAGAACAAGAATTAATAGATAAGGAAAAAGAAAAATGAGAAGAGAATTAGAACACATTAACTATACAGTACCTAATATTGAAAAAACAGTTTCTGGATATAAAAAACTTGGATTTGAAGTTATTGGAGAATTTGAGTTGCATAGAAAATTTGTATTTATTTCAAATGGAATAGTTACTTATGAACTATTTGAAGATCCTTCTTTAAATGAAGCTTATATTGGACATGTTGCATATAAAAGTGAAAATGTACAAGAAGATTACGATTTATTATTAAAACAAGGTGTTGAAATGATAACTCCTGTAAGAACTATAGATGGTTTATTTGAAAATGGAATGGAATTCTTTTTATTTAAAGGACCTAATAACGAAATTTTAGAGTTTTGTAGAAAGAAATAAAAAAAGAAAAAAGGATTAGGTTAATTTGAAACGCACCCCATTTCTTGGACACATAAATAAAATGTGTTACAATACAAGAAATGGGGTGTTTTTATTATGGCAAGAAAAAATAGAAAGTACGAACCTGAATTTAAAATTAAAGTTA
>JAWXUF010000046.1:0-8658 GCA_044432865.1 bacterium
GTAGAAAAATCAATGAACAAAGTCCATCAGAGATGGCAAAAATCCTTATTTACGCAAAGTAAGGTCGTTATTGCCGGCGGGTGAATAACACAAAAAAAGATAAAGGAGTAATTAACCTTTATTTTTTTTTTGCAATAAAACCCCTCTATAATTTATAGAGGGGTTTATTTTTATTATCTAATTGTTTTTAAAATTATTTTTTTCTCTGTTTTAGTATTAGTAATGTTGTATGCTTCAAATACCATTTTACATGCATCTTCAGCATTTTTATCATTAGCGTGTACGAATGCTAGGACTTCTCCTACTTCTACTTTATCACCAATCTTTTTATTTAATACAACACCTACACCCATATCAATAACATCTTTCATAGATTCACGACCACCACCTAATTTCATAGAGGCAATACCTACAGCAAGAGCATCAATAGTTTGTACATATCCTTGAACAGAAGATTTAACTTCAATAATATTTTTAGCTTTATCAAAATTAGTTATATCATCAATGTAAGAAACATCTCCACCTTGTAATTCAACCATTTCTCTAAATTTTTGTAATGCAGTACCATTTTTTAATGATTCTCTTAATAATTCTTTTGCTTTATTAAGATCATCTGTTATTTGAGCATCTACTACTAAAAACGATCCTGTTTCAATACATAATTCTGTTAAGTCATGAGGACCTTTATTTTGTAATGTTTCAATTGCTTCAATTACTTCTAATGCATTCCCAACAGTACATCCAAGAGGTTCATCCATATCAGTTAATACTGCAGTCATTTTTCTACCACAGTTTCTACCAATCTTAACCATTAATTCAGCAAGTTCTGTAGCTTGTTCTACTGTTTTCATAAAAGCACCGCTACCTACTTTAACATCAAGTACAATACAGTCTGATCCACTTGCTAATTTCTTACTCATAATTGATGATGCAATTAAAGGAATAATATCTACAGTTGCTGTAACATCTCTTAAAGCATAAAGTTTTTTATCTGCTGGGCAAAGGTTACCAGTTTGTCCAATTAATGATAATCCACACTTATTTACAATATTAAAAAAATCTTCATTCGAAATTGCTACATTAAACCCTTTAATCGATTCTAACTTATCAATTGTCCCACCAGTATGCCCTAAGCCTCTACCGCTCATTTTAGCTACCTTAGCGCCTACTGCAGCAACCATCGGAGCAAGTACTAAAGAAGTTTTATCTCCTACACCACCTGTTGAATGTTTATCAACTTTAATTCCTTCAATACTTGATAAATCTAATTCATCTCCACTTTTTAACATAGCCATCGCTAAATTTGTTGCTTCTTCTTCAGACATTTTTTGAAAATAAATAGCCATCGCAAGTGCACTAACTTGGTAATCTTCGATTTCTCCTTTAGTGTACCCTTCAATTACATAGTTAATTTCTTCCTTAGTTAATTCTAAACCATTCTTTTTTTTCTCAATTAAATCAACCATTCTCATAAAAAAATCCTCCTTGTATTATTATATCTTCATTATAACATACCAAAGGTACTAATCAAAATTATTTCTTGTAAATTATTTTATCAAATACCAAAATACATATTGTTAATAGAAACATTAACAATATTAAGTACATAATTGCAATTGCTTCACTTGAATCCTCAAGATTAAATATTGCTAAAAAAGAAACAATTAATTTTATTACATTATCAATAAATACATCAAAGCTCATTTCTACACCTCAATTCTAAAATATTATATATGAGGCATAATGAAAAAATTATCTTTTTTTTATAAAGAATATGTAACATGATAGTACTAAAATACAAGATTTGATTTTTTTATTTATTATCTATTCTTTTATTATAAAAAAATAAAATCCATAAGTTTTAATAACTTATGGATTACTTATTTATTCTACGTTTAAGCTTTCTTTTTTAGAAATGTTTATTCTAACATCTTTATATTTTTTACCTTGTAATTTAATTAAATATGAGAATGCAGTTTTTGTAATTTCAAATGATGTACCACTTTTTCTAATTACAATATCCCCAACGTTATCTTTTCTTACTTTAGCATCTTTATCTAAGTAAGATAATAAGATTTGAGGTCTCATACCTTCATTTTTACCAACGTTCATATGAACACAGATAAAATCTTTACTTCTAGCTCTTCTAGCATCTTTTCTTTCACCAGAACCACTTCTATCGTTTCTATCTCTATTACGATCTCTTGAATGACCTTGATTTAAGATTTCTGGGTAAGTTTTACCTTCAGCATAATATACTGAATCAATTAATGCATTAACAATTTGAGAAGGATCATATCCATCTTTAACTAATTTATTAACGATTTCTAAGTTACTTTCATTAATATCAGCATTTTTTTGTAATAAAGTAGATAATTTAGTATAAATTAATGAAGATTGTTGTGATTTAATTTGTTCTACTGTAGGTACTGGTAATTCAGCCATTTTAGATTTAGTATATCTACTAATTTCATTAATTCTATTTTTTTGTCTTGGTGTAACAATACTAATTGCAGTACCAGTTTTACCAGCTCTACCTGTACGACCAATTCTATGAACATATACTTCATCATCAGTTGGTAAATCATAGTTAATAACACCTTCGATATTATTAATATCAAGTCCTCTTGCAGCAACATCTGTAGCAATTAAGATTTTGATTGCACCACTTCTGTAAGCGTTCATTACTCTATCTCTTGATTGTTGTTTTAAATCTCCATGTAAACCATCTACACTATATCCAAATGATTGTAATAACATTACTAATTCATCAACACAAGCTTTTGTGTTACAGAACATAATTACAGAATTAAAGTTATAAAAGTCTAATACTCTAATTAATAAATCTTTTTTAGATTCTTTGTAACAGAAATATACTTTTTGTTCGATTCTATCAACAGTTAATGTTTGTGCTTTAACTTGTAAAAATAATGGATCTTTTTGATAATTTTTAGAAATTTGTTTAATAGTTGCTGGTAAAGTAGCACTAAATAAAATAGTTTGTCTTTCAGTTGGTGCTGATTTTAAGATTTGTTCTAAATCTTCTTTAAATCCCATGTTTAACATTTCATCTGCTTCATCTAAGATTAAAGTATTTAAATTAGAAAAATCAATTTTTTTCTTATCAATTAAGTCAATAATTCTACCTGGTGCTCCAATTACAATTTGTGGTCCTTTTCTTAAAGCATCAAATTGTTTTGTATATGATTCTCCACCATAAATAGTTACTGTTTTAATTTTACTTTTATTTGGTAATACTTTTTCTAATTCGTTTGATACTTGTTTTGCAAGTTCTCTTGTTGGACAAAGAATTAAAGCTTGGATTTTATTTGAATTTTGATCGATTTTTTCTAATAATGGTAAACCATAAGAAAAAGTTTTACCAGTACCAGTTTGCGCCTGACCAATAATATCTAATCCTTCTTTAATTTTTGGTATTGATAATGCTTGAATTGGAGTTGGTGTTTCAATTCCAAGTGAAGCTAATTTTTCTCTTAATTGAGCATTGTCAACTAAATCATTAAATGTAATATCACTCATTTTTTGTTTCCTCTTTTCATTTTTTTATATTTTTTCATAAAAAAAATTGCAGTCAAATTCTGCAATTTTATCAACTCTTACAATTATATCATAATACAACATTAAAATCAAGATAATAATGTTGTATCTACTTCTTCTTCATTTTCTATTTCTTCTATCTCTTCGAAATCATCAAAATCATCGAAGTCATCATTTAAATTAGATAGTCTATACGAATTAACACATTCTTCTAAGATTGCTTCATAATCATATACAGATATATGTTCTAATTCATTTACTAAACTATTAAAATTATTTTCGATTATTAAACAAAATCCATCCATTTTATAATCTCCATAGTTATTTAATGCTAATACAACACCTAATTCAGTAACAAATCTATTGTACATATTCATTTTATCTAATACAAAATCAATTTTACCATCAAATGTTTTATATAATACATCATATAAGAATTCATTATCTGTTGTTAAATTTAACGGAATAAAGTCCATAAATAACTCTCCTAATACAACATATAATTCTTTTAATGAAATAGTATCAAATTTATATACCATTAAGTTATCATTTCCTAATGAATAATAAATAAATCCACCACTTCTATTTCCTTCTAGTGTTAAACAGTCTTTATATCCATCAACAAAGAATATCCCTATTCTAGCCTCACTTAAAATAGCTTCTTTATCATTAACTAATTCTCTTAAGTCTTTATTTATAGGAAACTTTTTTGATACATTATTTGGTTCTATTCCTTCAACATTGAATAAATCAATAACATACTCAGAGTTATTTTTCACATGAACTATAGCAGTTTTCTCAATATCATTTTTTACTACTAACCCATTTTTTACTACATTAAAACAAAACTCTGTAATATATAACATTTTTTTATTTACTTTAGCTACAGATAATTTTTTATTATTTTGATATCCTTTACTAAAATAACTTATTAAATATTTTTCTTTATTTACTGTAAATGTTACACCTTTTTTAATATTAATATCATCTTTTTTCATATAAGATAAATAATTTTTTGTTATTTTAAAGTATTCTATACCTTCTAAACATAATTCTTTTTCAACATTATAAAATTTGTATGCTTTATTTAAAGAACGAACTGAATCAAATATGAATAATTCATCTTTATATACTAAGAATGTAACTGTTTTACCAATTTTAAAATGGACCATTGTTAAATTATTTTCTAATAAATAGTCAAAATAACCATTTACAAAAAAATCTGTTATATATGTATAATCATTCATATTTGATTCCTCCTTATCTTAATATTGTTACTTTTTTAATTCCATATTTCTTTTCTTTATATAATTCAAATAATTCATTATTGTAATTATACTCTTTTCCACTCTCATATACAATCAATCCATCTTCTGATAACATTTCATTTTCAGAAATAAACTTTAATATTTCATCTATACAGTCTAATTTATATGGTGGATCTAAAAATATAAAATTAAATTTAATGTTTTTTAAACTTTCTAAACACTTCATATATTCTAAATTACTTACAAAAGCTTTATTTTCGTATTTAAGCGTCTTTATATTATCAAGTGTAATTTCTACTGCTGTTTTATTTAAATCATTAAAATAGCCTTTTGCAGCACCTCTTGATAATGCTTCTAATCCAATTGAACCACTACCTGAAAATAAATCTAAGACATTTCCTTTTTTTTCATAGCTATTCATTAAGTTAAACATAGATTCTCTAACCATATCAGAAGTTTCTCTTGTTGTTTCTATATTTACCATTTTTAATTTTCTTGATTTTTCACTACCAGAAATAATTCTCATATTTTTTTCACATCCTATGTATAATATCTTTTTTTGTGCACATAATAATAATGCGAATTAAGTTCGCAGAAGAATTCCCCTGTTCTTCTTGAAGTTTCTCATAAACTTCTCTTCTCCCTTTCACATAATTAACTCAAAACTCTAAAGAGAAAAAGACTACTTTTATAGTCTTTTTTTCGATTTTATTTAAGTTTTTTTTGTAAAAGTACTTTAACTTCATCTTTTAAATCATCTCTTGATAAAGCGAAGTCTAAAATTGCATCAATATATCCGATTTTACTTCCAACATCATAACGTACTCCATCAATTTCATATGAATAAACATCTTCTTCTTTCATCATACGTTTAATTGCATCTGTTAATTGAATCTCTCCACCAGCACCAGTTACTTGGTCTTTTAAATATTTAAAAATTGTATTAGTTAAAATATATCTACCACCAATTACATTATCACTTGGTGCATCTTCTACTTTTGGTTTTTCTACTACATCTTTTAATTTATTTAATCTCTCTTTAGAACTAGCATCAATATATTCACATACACCAAACTTGCATGTATCTTTCATAGGTACTTTTAATGTACCAATAATTGATTTATTTGTTTTATCATATTCATTTATTAATTGAAGTAAAGCAGGAGAATCATTCCCAACATAAACATCATCACCTAATAATAAAGCAAAATCATCTTCTCCAATAAATTCATGAGCACATAATACAGCATGTCCTAATCCTAATTGTTCTTTTTGACGTACAAAGAATACATTCACTTTATGTGGTAATTCTTTAATCATTTCTAATTCTTTTGTTTTGTTAGATCTTTCTAAAATTGTTTCTAATTCTAAATTACGATCAAAGTAATCTATAATTGCATTTTTATTTCCACTTACAACTATAATAAACTGTTCAATTTTGGATTCAATCGCTTCTCTAACGATATATTCTATAGCAGGTGTATCTATAATAGGTAACATTTCCTTTGCTAAGCTTTTTGTTATTGGTAAAAATCTTGTTCCATATCCAGCAGCAGGAATTACGGCTTTTGTTATTTTTTTCATAGGTACCCCTTAATTAATTATATATTACTAGGAAGATAGTGAGAATCTCTTCTTCACTACGGCGGTAATCTTATTCTTTAATTTAGGTTTCTTAAATAAATTTAAGCATACACACCTTAAAAAACTTGATTCCATTATTTAACTTTAGCTTCCACGACACTTCCTAGTACGTTTATTATATCAATTTTATCTAATTATGTAAAGAAAATTAATTTAATAACAACGACAAAAAATACCATTAAACGTATATGTTTAATGGTATTATATTGATGCATTAATTAGTCAATTTTAGGTAAGTTGTTTGCTAATAATGTGATTAATTCACCTTTTTTCATAGTTGAATAACCTGTTAATCCGTATTGTTTACATAATGCTTTTAACCCTGGTAAAGTTAAAGCTTCTAAGTCTACAGATACATTTACTGGATCAGCAGCAGGTTTTGCTTCTTTTTTAGGTGCAGCAGCTTTTTTAGCAGCTGGTTTTTTTGCAGGAGCTTCTTCAGTTGTAGCAGCTTCTTCTTTTTTAGCAGCAGCTTTTTTAGCTGGTGCTTTTTCTGCTTTAGGAGCAGCTTCTTTTTTAGGTGCTGCTTCTTTCTTAGGAGCAGCTTTTTTTGGAGCTTCTTCTGTTTTCACTTCTTCTTTTTTCGCAACTTCTTTTTTAGGAGCTGCAACTTTTTCAGCTTTTGGAGCTGCTTCTTTTTTAGCTACTGGAGCTTTAGTTTCTTCTTTTTTACCTTTTGTTGCTGGAGCTAATACTACTTTTTCTTCTTTCACTTTAACAGGAGCTTTAGCGTTTTTAGCGATATTTACTAATTCAGTAAATGCAGCAGCATCGTTAACTGCTAATTCAGCTAACATTTTACGGTTAACTAATACATTTGCATTAATTAATCCATTGATGAATAATGAATATTTGTAATCATTTAATTTACAAGCAGCGTTAATTCTTTGAATCCATAATTTTCTGAAATCACGTTTTTTAACTTTTCTATCTCTATAAGCATATGCTAATGAACGCATTACTTGTTCATGTGCAGTTTTGTATAATAAATGTTTAGAACCAAAGTACCCTTTAGCTAATTTTAAAACTTTTTTACGTCTTCTACGTGTTGTGTATCCACCTTTTACTCTTGGCATTGTTCATTTCCTCCTATAACATGTTAGATATTAAAGATTTAATTCTTTTAATATCTGAACTATGTACTAATGTAGATTTTGATAATTGTTTGTTTTGTTTTGTTGTTTTGTTTTGTTTTAAATGTCCTGTGTAAGCTTGACCTCTTTTAAGTTTTCCGCTTCCAGTTACTTTAATACGTTTTTTAAGACCACTATGTGTTTTTTGTTTTGGCATTGTTTTTACCCCTTCTTATTTTTGATTTTCTTTCAATGGATTTAGAATCACTATTAATGATCTACCATCTTGCTTGATAGGTGCATCTGTTGAAGAAACATCTTTTAGTTCCTCTACGAAATCAGCAACCATTTTGCGACCGATGTCAGCATGAACAATCATACGCCCTTTAAATCTTAAAGTTACTTTAACTTTATTACCTTTTTCTAAAAACTTTCTAGCATTGTTTGCTTTAGTTTCGAAATCGTGTTTTTGAATTACAGGACTTAATTGAACTTCTTTAACAACTGTTACTGTTTGATTCTTTTTAATTTCCTTAGCTTTCTTTTGTTGTTCAAATCTATGTTTTGAATAATCTAAGATTTTTGCAACAGGTGTTTTAGCATCCGGTTGAATTAAAACTAAATCAAGATCTAATTCTTCAGCTTTTCTTAAAGCTTCTTGTTTAGATAATACTCCATATTTTGTACCATCAGCACCAATAACTAGCATTTCTTTTGCTCTAATGTTATGGTTAATTAAATCTTCTTGTTGATTTCTTTGCTTATTAATAGAAGCCACCTCCAAATATTTTTGCATAAAAAAATGGATACATATAAATATGCACCCATTCGTAAATATGTCTTTGTTATTAATTAAGAATCTAATTAAATGTGACTATCTACCTACCAATTTATCAATCAGGTGAGAAGCGGGTGCTTCTTCTTTCCACTTTATGCTCTATAAGTATAACATAACACTTTTCTAATTGCAAGTGTTTTTTTAATATTATTTATTATCCTTGAATGAAAAACTAAATTCCGTTTTTTAAAAATTAATTATAGTTGTGCAATACTAACTTCCGTTATGTTAAAATAATAATATGTTCTATTATTTATTAGGCTTGTTAGGAGGAAGC
>JAWXUF010000047.1:0-8634 GCA_044432865.1 bacterium
CCCAGGTTCGAGTCCTGGTGTGGGCGCCACTTATGGCCAGGTGGTGAAACGGTTAACACACTGCCCTTTCACGGCAGCATCCGCGGGTTCGAACCCCGTCCTGGTCACCATTCTAACTATTACACCTATGTGTTTATATAAAAAAGAACTTGAATTTTATTCAAGTTCTTTTTATTTTATATTACTTATCCTTGTATTTAATGAAGTTGTAAAGTTGTATACCCTTGTGTTTGGAACTCAATAGTTTATTCATATGCATCATCAATTCGTTATTATCCATATCAATGAATAAATGAGTCACTTTATATTTTGTATCAAAATATGGTTTTAATACACATATAACCTTTTGATAATCAATTTCTTCTATAAAATGTGATCCGATATTTTCATTTGAAATAGGATTTTTGATATTTAGGTAAATACATTTTTTTTCAATTCTAACTACATTCACAAACAATGGCAAAATATTATAGTTATTATTCATAAATGAAAAATTAGACTCGATGTTATTAATGTAGTCGAGTGATAATAATTTATAATTTTTTTTGATCAATAAAAGTATGTTCTTATCACTAATTTGAATTGAATCATTAATTAGTAAGGATGAAATAGTTTCTATAGATTGTTTTTTGTAATGATATAAATAAATCATTGTCCAAATTAAATTTACAGAATAAGTACACCCCTTTAAGCAAATTCTATTTACACTTTGAGATGTGAAAATATTATTAGATAATGAACATCCATTATTTTTACATGTGTAAGCTAAATTCTTTATCAAGTAAGTCTTTCCGGTCCTGAATTGCACATTTTTACTATTGGTCGCATACTTGTAAATTAGCTTATCTTTGCATACAGGACATTCACTAAATTCTGGTTTGTAAACATTAACGTTGATTATATTTAAATTTTTCATTTTTTGGCTTCTTTCCTACATTTATTTATATTTTAGTATATAAACAAACAGATTATTAAATGTATAAATATATAATAAACTATAAACTATATATTTATCAAGTTCTTTTGTGCAAATTTTTCTTGAAAACATTTTCATAATTAGGTAAAATTAAAGTATAACTTCAATTTGTGGATTCATAATTTTTTTAAGATGATGTATTTGCAAAAAAAAGAAGATGGTCATATGATCAAGAGAGGAGAATTATATGAAAAGACTTTTAGTAACTTTAGGTTTATTTGTTTCGTTGTTTTCAGTAGCCGGATGTACGATTACAAAAGAAGTTGTTGATGATATTGAAACGAGCACTCGTTATAGAAATGTAAGTATCATTGAAACAACTGCAAACAAATATACTGATGATGATGGTGTTAGATGGAAAGAGGGAGCTATTCAAGTAAGTGTTGATGCTTACAGCCCAAACGCTAACATTTATGTAATGGTAGTTGAAGCTGGAGGTAAGGCTCCAACTAATGATCAATTAAAAGCTGGTAAAGATTACTCTGGTGCTGATTTATTAGTTGCTTATAATGGTATAGGTAGTTTATATAGAGTAATTAAAGAAGAATCATTTGCAACTGGAAATGTTTCATTTACAAATGGTGATTCGTTCGATTGTTATGCTGTTATTGAAAATGGCGGAAAATTTGCTGGATTAACATATAGTACAACAGTAAACACTTTACAAGGGTTTAGCTTAAGAGACCGTGGAGCTGGAACTGAAACTGATCCATATTTAATTTCTACTGTTGAAGAATTAGAAGCGGTTAACTTTGTAACTACTGAAAGACAAAATGCAGAGTCTGCATTTTACTTACTTGAAAATAATATTGATTTATCTCAAGATTATAATAAAGATGAATACGATAGATGGGCTGAATTAAATGATGGATATCGTGATGGATATGGATCATGGTTACCGTTAGGTCAACAAACAGGTTCTCGTAGAAAATTTATGGGTGTGTTTGATGGTGGCGGTTATACTATAAATGGTTTATTCCAAAGAACTGCAATTGAAGGAAGTGGATTATTCTCTGAGTTAGATGTTAATGGTATTATTAAAAACTTAACATTAACAAATGTTGATATCTACACAACTACACAAAGAACTGCTGCAGTTTGTGGATATTCAAAAGGGACTATCGAAAGTGTTAATGTATTAGGTGGTAAAATTGAATCATCTACTAGACGTGCTGGTGGTATCTCAGGACAAATGTATGAAGCTGGTACAATTACTGGATGTTACGTAGATACTGAAATATATGCTGTTGCGAATTCAGCTGATTCAAACTCTGGGAAAGATATCGGTGGTATTGTTGGTCAAACAACTGCAGGTAACAATCCTTTATATATCGAAAACTGTCAATTTGCTGGATCAGTATCTGGAGGAGCTGACGTTGGTGGTATTGCTGGTGAAATCACTGGTACTTATGTTAGATTCTGTTCAACTTATGGAGCTACTGTAAAAGGTTCTGGTCAAGTTGGTGGAGTTGTTGGTAACATGGGTGCAAGTACTGTAAGACAAAATATTGTTGAGTATTGTTTTGCTTATAATGTAACGTTAGGAAGAGTTTCAGGATCTGGAACAAACTATGCAGTTGTTGCTAAAGTTTCATCAACTACAAAAGAGGGTGTTTCTTATTACGGTGGTAATGGTACTAACTTATATTATTGTGGTGTAACTAATGGTTCAAGTTCAGTTGGTACTTCAGCGTCGAATGGTTCATATTCTGCTGTAGCTACTTCTAAAACTTCTAGTGAATTATTATCTGTAGATTTTGTAACTAACACTTTAAAATTAACAAGTGTAATGTATGTTATTTCTGAAGGGCAAATGCCAATTTTAAAAACTGTATCATTAAAACTTGATGAAACTTACGAATGGGATGAGGTGACTGGATAATGAAAATTAAAAAAATATTCTGTGCCGCTTTAGCGACAAGTGCTGTAGTTAGTTTAGCTGCTTGTTCAACTGAAGAAGTTTTAGTTGTAGATAGTTATACAAATTTTGAAACTGTACAACAATTTATTGATGAATTTGAAGTTCCGAATAAAGATTCAATCGTAAAAAATGTTTACTTGCCAAAAAATATTGGTGAGGATGGAAATATTATTTGGGAAAGTAATAAGTCTGACGTTTTAGGTTCTACAGGTGTTGTTGGTAGAACATTCGTTGATGAAGAAGTTTCATTAACGGCAGTAGTAACATTAGGTGGTACTAAACAAAGATTTTATTATGATGTAACTGTTAAAGCTATGCCTACTACTCAAAAAGAGAGATTAGATGAAGCGATTGAAAATTTTTATTTAACTGAAGAAATTGATGGTAAATTAGTAATTGATAGAGATATTATGACTTTACCAAGAGTAACTGATTTACATACTGTATATGTTGATTGGGCAACAAGTGATGATTCAATTATCGATTTAGAAGGAAATGTTTATAGAACATCTAAGGAACAAAAAGTTACATTAACTGGAACATTTACTTATTATCCTTATGATACTGAAATTGTTTCATCTAACTTAGAAACTGTGACTAAAACTTATGAAGTTAATGTTGGATCAACAAGTGATGATTCACCTGAAGTTGTTGATAGTTCTTTAAAAAATATTAGAACAAAAGTTGAAGTTACTGATACAACTGAATTAATTGCAGCTTTAATCGATCCTCAACCAGGAACTGCTATTATTCTTAAAGATGGAATTTATAGAAATTTCCAATATACAATGACTAACTCTGGAACTGCAGACAATCCTATTTACATTTTTGCTGAAAATCCAGGAGAAGTTTTCTTCAATGGTGATACTCAATTTAATATCGAAGCGGACCATGTTGTAATTGCTAATTTAACATTCACAAATGGTAAACCAGCTGATGATAAAGGGGTAATAGTAATTGAAGGTCATTATAACAGAATTACTAACTGTGTTATTGATGCATTTGAACAAGTTGGATTAGGGTACAAATGGATTTCATTATCTGGATCTCATCATGAAGTTGATAGAAATCATTTAATGAATAAAGGTACAAGTGGATCATTAATGGTAGTATGGAGAGAAGATTTAGAAACTCAATATCATACAATTCATTTAAATCACTTTGAAAACTTTTATGATACTGGTGGTAACAATGGATATGAAACAATTCGTATTGGTACATCAGATTATTCTCAATCAGATTCAAATGTTTTAGTTGAAAATAATATCTTTGAAGCTTGTGCTGGTGAAATCGAGATTATCTCTGTTAAATCAGGAAGAACTATTGTAAGAAACAATACATTCGATGAATGTTTAGGTTTAATAACTTTCCGTCATGGTAAAAATAACCTTGCTGAAGGAAATATTTTCTACGGTGCTGGTGAAAGTGATGCTGGTGGTGTGAGAATGTATGATGGTGGTCATATTGTAAGAAATAATTACATGTATGATTTAGGTGGTAACAATTCTACACGTGCTGCTATAGTAGTACATACAGGGATTAACTCACCAAATTCAAAAGCTGTATTAAATCTTCAATGGACTGCATATAACATTTTAATTGAAAATAATACTCTTGTTGATTGTGATTACAGCATTATGTTCTGTGCTGGATACACTTATAAAACAACTGATATTACGATTAGAGATAATGTTATAACTGGAAATAGCAATGCAGCAATTTATATCGGAACTGACGTATTTAGACCTACTGTAACTGGTAACTATTTATATGCTGGTACGCATGCTACATCAGGTACTACTGTAGCAACAGCTTTAGCTGATGATACAACAGGTAATAACACTGATACATATGGAAACCGTACAAATTTATTTGCTACTGTTCCAACAGGAACTGGATTTAATGAAACTTTAGTTTCTGTAGGTGCAACTGGATTAGTTGAATTATCTCCTTCTAATGTTGGTGTTAATTGGACTTATACTAGTCAATCTTAATATTAATATAAAATCGAATACTCTAATAAGATTTTCTTATTAGAGTATGGTTTTTGAAAAAAGATATATTTTATAAATAGAAATCATGACAGATTTTCTTTGATTCAACATCGGTGAGAGATAGGTGAGGTAATGAGTTTAAAAAATTTTAAAATAATAGATTTATTCATCCTTACTTGTTTAGCATTCGGAACAGAATTTTTAGGTTATTTTTTACTTGAAAATTTAAGTACACCTGTATATCTCAGCTTTTCATTAGCGGTATGTTTTGTTGCAATGATTAGATGGGGATTTGTTGGGGGGATAACGTATGTTGCCGCTGGATTCTCATTGTTTGTAATAAAGGATACTGAAAATATTATCGCTAGTTTTTTTTATGAAGTGGTAGCTAATGCAGCGATTTGCATACCTTTTGCCATTTTTTATAAAAAAGGTGAAAATAATATTATGAATAAGACTTCACTATTTTTAAAAGTTGTGGTATTATCATTAGTGTCGTTGATTTTAACAAAAGGGATAGTGTTATTTTTTGTTAATGAAAGTTTGACGGGCATAGTAGATTATTTTAGTGTTTCATTATTGATTCTGGCTATGAATACAGGAGTATTAATGTTGCTAACAAAAGCTGCTAAACATTTAACCATAGATATGGTATATTTTTTGACTGATGAAAGTCGAAGTAAGGAGGATTTGGAATGAAAAATGAAAAAATAGAAATGCGCTCCGTTGGAGATATTAAAGGAACTATTAAATCATTCAAGAAAAATTGGATGTTATATGCGTTACTTATACCGATGGTTATTTGGTTTTTAATCTTCGTTTATAAACCTATGAGTGGTCTTATGATCGCATTCAAAAGTTATGATGCTTCATTAGGTATTCAAGGAAGTCCATTTGTTGGATTTGCTCATTTAAATACAATAATTTTTGGGAATTACCAAACGGAATTCTGGAGAGCGTTCAGAAATACATTTGTAATAAGTTTATATGGATTAGTATTTGGTTTCCCTGTACCTATTTTATTAGCTTTATTATTTAGTGAAATTAATAATAATACGTATAGAAAAATCACACAAACTCTTACATATTTACCTCACTTCTTATCGGAAGTTACTATTACAGGTATTGTATTGACGATGCTATATTCGAGTACTACAACTACAGGGGTTCTAGCCCAGTTGCTGTATGATTTGGGAATAGCGAAAGAAGGATCCAATATTATGAGCCAAGCTCAATTCTTTAGACCTACGTATATTATTACAGGTATTTGGAAAGAGAGTGGATATAACTCAATTGTTTACTTTGCTGCTATAATGGGTATTTCACCTGTTATGTATGAAGCTTTAAAAGTAGATGGTGGTACAAAATGGCAAGAAATCAGATATGTTACGATTCCAGGTATGGCTCCAACATTGATTATCATGGTAATTATGAGAATTGGTAAGATGTTATCTGTAGGGTATGAAAGGGTTTTACTATTATATAGTACAAACGTTTACAGTACTGCCGATGTATTATCTACATTTGAGCAAAGATTCATGGAACAAAGTGGTAGTTACGAAATTGGAGCTGCTGCTGGTATTTTTAACTCTGTAATTGGATTTGCTTTAGTAATTGGAGCAAATACAATCAGTAGAAAAGTTTCGCAAACATCATTATGGTAAGATAGGAGTGTACAAATGAAAATAGAAAGAATGACAAAAAGTGAATTAATATTTAAAATACTTTCATATACTTTAATTACGATTGTAGCTCTTGTCGCATTATATCCGATTATTTATGCGTTAAGTGTTTCTATAAGTGGTAAAGATGCATACGAAAGTGGATTAGTTATATTATTTCCACAACAAGTAACACCATTAGCCTACGAAAAAGTTTTAATAGATAAAGGTTTCTGGATGTCTTATACAAATACATTATATTATACAGTGTTTGGTACGGCGTGGAGTATGATGATTTCTTTATGTGGTGCATATGCTCTATCTAAAAAGAAATTAAAATTTAGAAGACAATGGAACTTCTTATTAGCATTCACAATGTGGTTTGCTGCTGGGATGATTCCAACATATCTAAACTATACTACATTAGGTGTAGACAATCGTTATGGTATGATATTTGCGTTTGGTATACAAGCGTTTAATATAATATTATTAAGAAATTATTTTGAAAGTGTTCCTTCAGAAATTGAAGAAGCAGCAATGATTGATGGAGCGAATGAGTTCCAAATATTTACTAAAATATATATCCCTCTATCAAAAGCTAGTATTGCAACAGTAACATTATTTTATGCAATCGGTAGATGGAATTCATATTATTGGTCAAGAATGTTATTAAATAACCCAAATGTTTGGCCATTACAAGTTTACTTAAGAGATTTAATTGAACGTTATCAATCGATTTATGATAGTTCAAACGTAGTATTAGATTATTCTGCGGATAGTTACGTATATGCGTTAATTATTTGTTCTATAATCCCTGTGTTAATTATATATCCATACATCCAAAAATATTTTGCTCGTGGAGTAAATGTTGGTGGAGTAAAAGGATAATAATAAAATATAAAAATGGAGGAAGTAAAATGAAAAGAGTTTTAACTGTTTTAATTGCTACTGCTTCTGTAGCTTCATTAGCTGCATGTGGTGGTGGAGAAACTGGTACTGCTAGTGAGTTAAAGTTTAATTTAGCTTATGGTAATAGTACTAGAACTATGACGTACTTACAAACTGACCCTTTAGAATTACCTGATGGTGGATATATTACATCTGGTAACTTAAAACCAGTATGGCGTGATATTTCTGCAAATATGGGTATAAGATTTACTGATGTAACAACACCAGCGCAATCTGCTGCTCAAATGATTCAAACGCAATCATCTACTGATTTCAAAAATGCAAATATTTTCGGTGGAAATGGTATCGCAGAAGATTTAATGAACTATGGTATGCAAGGTAAATTTGTTGATTTAACAGAATACTTAAATGAGACTGATATGCCAAACTTCACTAAATATTTAAATGAGAATAAAGATGTTAAGGATGCTATCACAGCTGTTGATGGTGGAATTTATCATGTTCCTTATGTTTCAGAAATTGGTGAGGTTGCTAGAACATACAATATGAGAACTGATTTTGTTTCGGCTGTACTTGATTATGATGGTTCAATTAGTTTTAATGATGGTGTAACAAAATCTAATTTTAATAGTGTTGATACAAGTACTGGATTCAAAAATGCTCAATACCAACCGTTCTATTCTTCTAGACCTACAGCGTCTACTCCATATTCTAATGGTAGTGTTACTGTAACTATTAATAAAAAAGATGCAACAACAAATGTTATTCAAATGCAAAATGCTTTAGGTGCTAATGCTTCTGGTGAAGATTTAGCGAATACTCTTATTGATTATATTAATGATCAATATGTTGAAGGAAATGTAAAATATACTAATCCAAGTGATTTATATGTAGGAGCTTACGCTGCATATGATATAGATGAATTAGTAGCTTTATTCAGAGTTATGAAAGCAAATGAGTCTGAGATTTCATTAGCTTACGGTGGTAAATCAACAACGATTAACCCATTCTTCGTTAGACAATCGTCTTATAGAGAAGATATTTTAAGATTTGCTACTTATTTTGATGGTGTAAGAGCGTTTGGATCGGATTCATATACTTCACGTTGGGTATTTGATGATGCAGGACAAATTCAATACACTTACAATACTAATGAAATGTATGGAGTTTTAG
>JAWXUF010000048.1:0-8232 GCA_044432865.1 bacterium
AAAGTTAATTACATAGTTGCAAATTTTTTAACTGTTCTAATTAATTGAGCAGTATATGACATTTCATTGTCATACCAAGTCATAATTTTAACGAATTGTTTTCCATCAACATCCATTAATTGAGTACAGTTTGCATCAAATAATGATCCGAAAGATGAACCAATTACATCTGATGAAACGATTGGATCTTCAGTATATCCTAAAGTTTCATTAGCAGCAGCTTTAATAGCAGCATTTACTTCTTCAACAGTAACTGTTTTAGATAATTCAACTGTTAAGTCAACAATTGAACCAGTGATAGTTGGAACACGTAAAGCAGTTCCATCTAATTTACCATTTAATTCAGGTAAAACTTTACCTACTGCTTTAGCAGCACCTGTAGTTGAAGGTACGATATTAGCAGCAGCAGCACGACCACGACGAGCCATGATTCCTTTTGGATGAGCAACATCTAATACAGCTTGATCATTTGTATAAGCATGAACTGTAGTCATCATTCCTTTAACGATACCGAAAGTATCATTTAATACTTTAGCAACAGGAGCTAAACAGTTAGTAGTACAAGAAGCACCAGAAATAATTGTTTCTTTTCCTGTTAATACGTTATCATTAACATTAAATACTACCATTGGAATATTTCCACTTGTTGGAGCTGAACAAACAACTTTTTTAGCTCCAGCTTTAATATGTTTATCTGCACCTTTAGGTCCAGTTTCAGCTAAGAAAATACCTGTACATTCTAAAACAACATCAACATTTAAATTACCCCATGGTAATAATTCAGGATCTCTTTCAGCTAAGATTTTGATTTCTTTACCGTTAACAACGATTGAATCACCTTTAACTTCTACAGTTCCTTTGAATGGTCCTTGAGCTGAATCATATTTTAATAAATATGCTAATTGAGCTGCATCACTTAAATCATTGATTGCAACAACCTCAAATCCTTCACTTTCGTTCATTAATCTGAATGCAAGACGACCAATACGTCCGAATCCATTAATAGCTACTTTTACATTTTTTGCCATTGTGTAATTCCTCCTAATTTTCTTTTGTCAAATTAAATAATAATTTGCTTTTTACATTTTTTATTGTAACACTTTTATAAAAAATTAACAAGCACTTTTTATAATTTGACATTTGTTTACAACCTATATATTAGTTTGTGTATAAATAGTAATTCATATACAAAACACTTAAGTATATGCACACAAATACTAACATATTATTTATATGAAGTATTTTATAATGTTTTAAAATGAAAGGAAGAAAAATATGGATATAATACCTTATGTTATAGAAAAAACAAGTAGTGGAGAAAGATCATTTGATATATTTTCAAGATTATTAAAAGATAGAATTATAATGTTAACTGGTGAAGTTACTACAGAAAGAGCAAATCTAATAGTTTCAGAACTTTTATATTTAGATTCCGTGAATAACAATGATATCTATTTATATATTAATAGTCCGGGTGGTCTTGTTACAGGAGGTATGGCAATATATGATACAATGAATTTTATCACTTCTAATGTAATAACAATTTGCATTGGAATGGCAGCTTCTATGGGAGCATTCATTTTATCTAGCGGACATAAAAGATACGCTTTATTAAATAGTGAAGTAATGATTCATCAGCCACTAGGTGGAGCATCAGGTCAAGCGACTGATGTATTAATACATGCAAAATGGCTACAACATACTAAAGATAAGTTAAATAGAATATTAGCAGATAATACAAATCAATCTTTAGAAACAGTTATATTTGATACAGAAAGAGATAATTTTATGACTGCTAAACAAGCTAAAGAATATGGAATTATTGATGAAATAATAATTAATAAAGAAACTTTAAAATAGAAAAGAGGATATCAAAATGATATCCTCTTCTCTATTAAAATGCCATGAATTTAGACATAGTAAATAAAAATATTATAATAAATAGAATTGTTATTACAGCACTGATAATAAATTTTATTTTAAAAAATGTGAAAACCGTACCTTTATGTTTATTAAAAAACATCCCAGTACGTTGCATACTTTCTCTTGTTATATCTTCCATTGATGACTTCACATTAAAAACCGATTTGCAATGCTCACATACTATTTTTGTATCAAAAGCATTTGCTACTAATGCTGCACCACAGTTTGGACATAGACTTTGTGTAAATTCCATCGTATCACCTCAATGTTTCTATAATACCATTACATCATAAAAAAATCAATTTTATAATACAGCATCAAGGAATTTTTTTAATTTTTCATCTTTAGGATTTTCAAATAATTCCTTTGGTGGAGCCATTTCTTTAATAACACCATCTGCCATAAAGACTACTTTATCACTAACTTCTTTAGCAAATGCCATTTCATGAGTAACAATAATTAATGTAATACCACTATTAGCTAGTGACTTAATTACATTAAGTACTTCTTTTACCATTTCTGGATCGAGTGCACTTGTTGGTTCATCAAAAAGTAATACTTCTGGATTCATTGCAAGTCCTCTAATAATACTCAAACGTTGTTGTTGTCCACCTGATAAACCTTGAACTTTTGAGTTTGCTTTATCTTCTAAACCAACCTTCTTTAATAATTCATGTGCTTTTTCTTCTGCTTCTTCTTTAGACATTAGTCCTAATGTTATAGGTGCCATAGTTATGTTTTCTAAAACAGATAAATTTTTAAATATATTAAAACTTTGGAAAACCATACCAACCTTTTGTCTATATTTATTTATTTGAGTTTCTAATTGTTTAACTTTTTTATTAGTTATAACATCTTGTTTCTTAATTTCGTTTTTTAATTGTTTTTGTAATGATTTATTATTTTGATCATTATTTATTTGTTCATGTATTTTTGTAATAGTTTCATAGTCAGTTTCAATGTTAAATATTTCTTCACCATTACAAATGATAGAACCATTTTGAGGTATTTCTAATAAATTAATACTTCTTAATAAAGTTGATTTACCAGACCCAGAAGCACCAATGATAGATACTACTTCTCCTTGCTTAATTTCTAAATCTACACCTTTCAATACTTGTAAAGCACCGAAATTCTTATATAAATTTTTTACTTGAATTGACATAATATCCTCCTTACGCTTCCATTTTACTTTCTAAATATTTTATACCTTTTGTTGCACTAAATGTTAAAACAAAATAAACAATAGCAATTACTATAAATGGTTCTAATGTTAAATACGTTAAAGACGTAATTGTATTTTTAATAGTCATTAAATCTCCAACAAAGAATACTGAAGCAAGCGACGTTTCTTTAATTAACATTACAAATTCATTACCTAAAGCAGGTGATATTTTTTTGATAGCCTGAGGTAAAACAACCTTTTTCATCGCTTGAATTTTAGATAACCCTAAACTTCTACAAGCTTCATATTGACCTTTATCAATACCTTCAATACCAGCTCTAATAATTTCACTTACATAAGCACCACTGTTTAAAATCAATGCAACACATACACTTAAAAATGGTGACCATGAATTTGGTACGATAATGTAAATAACCCATAATTGTAATAATAATGGTACTCCTCTAACGACTTCAATATATGTTGTTCCGATAACACGCAATGGTTTAATATTGTTTTTCTTTAACGCAAGTAATCCTACTCCTAATATTGTACCAAATATAACTGTTAGAATACTTAATGCAACAGTAATACCAGCACCTTCAAGGAAATACGATCCATATCTTCCAACTATTTGAAACACCCTAACAATAAATACATTAGATGGGTTAAATGAAATTTCATTAGCATATTCAACGAAAGATGTTTTCCATTCAGTATATTGACCTTCTGGAATTGTCTCAATTGCCTCACTTAAATATTTAGTTAAGGTATTTCCTTTTTTAACTAAACCACATGTACCTATTCCAACAACACTAAATTGAAAAACTTCTACAATAACAATATCTTGATTGTTATTTACGATAACCTCGGCAGCACCTTGAGAATATGCCATGAATTCGACACCACCATTTTGTAATTCTAAAATGGCATTTTCATTTTTTACATATTTTGTTTTAGCATCACTTAACTGATCTTTAACTAAAGACTCTTGTAAAGAACCTTCTTGAAAACCAATTGTAATAGTACTTTTATTAATATCATCAACGCTTGTATACTTTTCTAAATTTGATTTAAGTGTCATTAAAACTTGACTTCCTGGTGCTGCATCTTGATATACACTTGTGAAATCATAACTTTGCGCTCTTAAAGCTGTTTGCGATAACCCAGAAAATACAACATCACTTTTACCATTTGATAAATCAATTGTCATACCATCAAAAGTTGATGTAACAAATTCTAATTCAAGACCTAATGATTTAGCAACATATAAAGAAACTGCAGATTCAGTCCCCTGTACTCTACTTAATCCAGTTAAATCTAAATCAAGGAAACTAGAAGGAGCAAAATCAGGAGATGTACCTACACTTAATTTTCCTGGATTAATAAGTAATGTATCTAGTTCAGTTTGACTTAAATTTTCATAATCATCAAAATTAAGTTTATCTACTTCCATTGTTGTATAATCAAACAAATGTGATCTATCTGTATGATCTGCGCATGCAGTCAAACCAACTGCAACAAATAAACATGTAAATATTAATATAATTCTTTTAATCATTTAAAAACTCCTCCTTCATTTGTTTAATTAATTCTTTATCCATTAAACATTCTAGACCTAATAAAGCTAAACAAATAGCTCCATCAGTTAATGCTTTCTTTCCTACAGGACTAATTGTACAACTAGCAAATTCAACACTATGACCATTAACATCATTATCGCAAATTTTGATATTTCCTTGTACTGTTGGACACTTGTATGAAGTTGCCCCAACGTCTGTACTCCCAGCAGGTGTTTCATTTACATCATGAACATTTGTTAAACCATGTTCTTCCATTATACTTTTTAATTTAAGTGCTGAAGTATAATTTATTTTTGTATCCTCATAAATACACTCATATATAGAATCAGTAACTGTACAATTATTAGCTTGTGCACAAGAATTTGCAATATTTTTAGCTTTCTCAACAATTTCTTTTGCATATGCAATTGTTGGAGCTCTAAAATAATAATCAGCACAAGAATAATCAGGAATTACATTAGCAGCAGATCCACCATTTGTTATTACTCCATGAATAAATGTACCAGGTTTTGCAAATTGTCTTAACATATTAATATTTTGATATGTCATTACACATGCATCTAATGCACTTGCACCTTCATAAGGTCTACATCCATGCGCTGTTTTACCTTTAAATTCAAATCTCATTGGTATAATTGCACTACTTCTATTTCCAATACCATTTTTACTTGATGGGTGAAATTGCATACAAATATCCATTTCATCAAATACACCTTTTGCAGCCATATGTACTTTCCCACCAAAGTTTTCTTCTGCTGGAGTACCAAACACATGTAACGATCCACCTAATTCATCAACTGCATTCTTTAATGAAACAGCTGCTAAAATTGATGTTACACCTATTAAGTTATGTCCACATCCATGACCAATATCAGGTAATGCATCATACTCACACATGAATCCAATTTTAGGACCATCTTTTTTAGATTTATATACTCCTAAATAATCTGTCTCTAATACATAAGGATGTTTTGTTTCAAAACCATTCTTAACTAAGATATCTGATAATAATTTAGATCCATATACTTCTTCATTTCCAATTTCAGGATTATCATATAAATTTTTTACATATCCGTGAAACTCATTTGTTAACTCATTTACAATTTTTTTAATATTTTCTTTCATCTTTCTCTCTCCTTTAAAATAAAAAAAGTCTCTTGTTATAATAACAAGAGACGAACATAATATCCGTGGTACCACTCTAATTGTTAGAAATATAAAATAATAGTTGTATGTATAAAAAAAGCCCCTTGCATAAATGCAAGAGACGAATAATTATCGCGGTACCACTCTTATTGTTAGATTTTTCTAACCACTTTGTCATTAACGCTGATTAAACGGTTATCCTTTTAGATAACATCTCAGAAGGTACGTTTCAATTATCCTTACATTTACTAGACTCACACCAACTCTAGCTCGCTTGAAAATAGTAATAATTTACTTTTCTTCATCACTGAATATGTATACATTATAATACTACTAATTCATAAAATCAATATCTTTTTTTATTTTTATTAAGAAAGTGTTTTCTTAACTTAACTCTTTCGGATTTAAGAACGCTCTATTAACCCTTTTTACGAAGTTAACACTATTAACATAAGCAAATCTTATTTTTCTAGAACTTACCTTAACTTCTACTTTTTTTACGTTTTCAAACCTTTTATGTAAATTATCATAAGTAAATAATACATCTGTATCAGTTGAAGGAATCATTTCAACTTTTCTTCTATCTGATAAAATTAATGGACTCATTAATGTACGATATGAATTAGAATTTAATCCAGCAATTTCTGTTATTTGTAATGTTGAAATATAGTGATCGATTACAGCACCACCTAATGATTTATTATAACCAGTAGACCCACTAGGTGATGATATACATAATCCATCTCCTTTAAATGTTTCTAAATATTCTCCATTAATAAATACATCTAATGTAAGTAATTTCGGTGTAGATGTAATTGTTATTTCATTTAGTGCAATACCATTTAATACCTCTTTGTCTGTAGTAAGTGTATACTCAACTAAAGCTTGCTTTTCAATTTTACATTCAAATTCACAATTTAACACACTTGTTATTCTATCGATATCATCTTTAGTATAATTTGCTAAAAACCCTAGATGTCCGGTATGAATCCCAAATATAGTTACTTTATCAATAATATTTTCAAATTGATGTACAGCACGTAATATCGTACCATCTCCACCAATTACAAATATTATATCTGGATTTTCATTATCTACAGGTAATTTTATTTTACTTTTTATTTCTGCTTCTATTTTATTACTGTTTTCACATTGTTTTGAAATTATTGTATACTTTTTCATATGTTCACCTTCAATAAATCTTTCTATTATTATTTTATCATATGTATTTCAATTTTAGAAGAATTATTGTATAATATCATGGAGGTGATTTTAATGAAACATAATTTAGAAATAGAATTTAAATCATTTATTACAAAAGAAAAATATGAAGAATTACTTCAAACATTTCAATTAGAGAATAATGTATTTGTTCAAACAAATCATTATTTTGATACTTCTAACTTAGATTTATCTGATGAAAAGATTGTATTAAGAATTAGACAAAAAGGTACTAATTATAAATTAACATCAAAATCTCACTCTGATCAAGGAGCATTTGAAACGCACATCTTACTTAATGAATTGCAAGCTAGTGATATGTTAAGAGATGGATTTGATGCTAATATGATTAATATTAATTACACAGTACATAAAATTAGTGAACTATCAACTCACAGAGTTAGTACATCATATAAAAATGGGATTATTTTCTTTGATAAATCTGTTTACTATGGTAAGATAGATTATGAAATAGAATATGAAGCAGATTCTATGGAACAAGGTCAAAAAGATTTCGAACAATTCCTAAAAGAGTTTAATATACCTTTTGTGAAGTCGATCAGTAAAAGTAATAGAGCATACGCAAAATTAAAAGAAATGAATTAGTGAGGTGATTTGAATGGTTAAAATTTATACTACTCCAAGTTGTGCAAGTTGTAGAAAAGCAAAAAAATGGTTTGATGAACATAATATAACTTATCAAGAAAAAAATATTTTTAACCAACCGTTAACTAAAGAAGATATTAAATCAATGCTTCAAAATAGTGAGAATGGTTTTGATGATATTATTTCAATGAGATCTAAAGTAATTAAAGATAATAATCTTGATATTCAAGATATGAAATTTAGTGAATTAGAAAAATTGATTTTAGAAAATCCAAGCATTTTAAAAAGACCTATCATCATAGATAATAGAAAATTTCAAGTCGGATATAATGATGAAGAAATTAGAGTATTCATACCTAGAGAATTGAGAAAATTAATTATGTGTGGTTCTTGTACGAAGGACTGTGAATATACAAAAGCATTAGAAGCAATGGAAATTAAATAAATAAAAAAGACATTTAACTATGATTATATAGTTAAATGTCTTTTTTTTACATATTAGAATATATTAATAAAAATATTAATCCTATCGCCAAGAAGAGTGCACCTATAATAAATAAATGCAACATTGGAGAAGGTGAAGCTAAT
>JAWXUF010000049.1:0-8052 GCA_044432865.1 bacterium
TTCATTTTATTAATACTCCTTAATATATTAATTTTAACATATTTAAAAAATATTAAATTTAAGTTAAGACATTATTACTTTATAACTTACTAAGACATTATCATATTATAATTAGATTTTTCTTTTTTAATCGCAAAAAATTCTTGATAAAAGAATAATATAGTGTTATAATACTAAAGGAATTAAAATATTCACACATGAATTCCAATTTATCTAGTGCACGCAAGTGTGATAAATCTTATGATCATGTGGAAGAAAAAAACGAAAAATGGAGGATTTACAATTATGGCAGTAGTTTCAATGAAAGAACTATTAGAATCAGGTGTTCATTTTGGACACGCAACAAGAAGATGGAACCCGAAAATGCAAAAATACATTTTCACAGCAAGACAAGGTATTTATATCATTGACTTACAAAAAACAGCTAACGAGATTGAAGCAAATTACAAAGTGTTATTTGACATCGCAGCAAAAGGTGGAAAAGTATTATTTGTAGGAACTAAAAAACAAGCTCAAGAAGCAGTTAAAGAAGAAGCATTAAGAAGTGGTCAATATTATGTTGATCAAAGATGGTTAGGGGGAACTTTAACTAACTTTAAAACTATCAGACGTCGTATTAAAAGATTAAAAGATCTTTATAAAATGGAAGAAGATGGAACATTCGCATTATTACCTAAAAAAGAAGTAATCGAATTAAAAAAAGAAAGAGAAAAATTAGAAAAATTCTTAGGTGGAATTAAAGAAATGACTGAAGTGCCTCAAGCATTATTCATCGTTGATCCTCGTAAAGAATTAAATGCAATCAAAGAAGCAAGAAGATTAAATATTCCTGTATTCGGAATCGTAGATACTAACTGTGATCCTGATGATGTTGATTATGTAATCCCTGCAAATGATGATGCAATTAGAGCTGTTAAATTAGTAACAAAAGTAATGGCAAATGCTGTTATTGAAGCTAATGGTGGTGTAGTTGAAAAAACTGATTCTGCTGAAGAGATTGATTTAGAAGAAGCAATCAAAAAACAAGAAGAAAAAAGAAAAGCTAACCAAAACAGAAAACCTTATAACAATAATAACAAACCAGGTTCAAGACCAGGTGCAAGACCAGGGAACAATGGTAAACCATATACTCCTAGAGCTCCAAGAACTCAAGAAGAATCTAAATAATATATAATAACGGAGGAATTAATTATGTCACAAAAAGCTACACCAGCAATGGTTAAAGAGTTAAGAGAAAAATCATCAGCAGGTATGATGGATTGTGTTAAAGCGTTAAACGCTTGTAACTGTGATATTGAAGAAGCAATGAAATGGTTACGTGAAAACGGAATCGCTAAAGCTGAGAAAAAAGCTGGAAACACTGCTGCTGAAGGTTTATGTAATGCAATCGTAAACGGTAATGAAATATTAACTTATGAATTAAACTGTCAAACAGATTTCGTTGCACAAAATACAATCTTTATTGAATTATTAGAAAAAATCGGTGCTGCTTTAATTGCATCTTCAGCTTCAAATGATGAAGAAGCTTTAAAAGTTGTTATCGATGGTAAACCAATTAGTGAAATTTTATTAGAAGCTACTGCAAGTGGTTTAGGTGAAAAAATTTCATTAAGAAGAGTTCAAAGATCTAGCAAAAAAGATGGAGAATCTTATGGTGTTTACAAACATCAAGGAGGAAGAATCGTTTCTGTAATTACTGTTGAAGGTAATGGAAATGAAACAGTTGCTCGTGACGTTGCGTTACATGTTGCTGCATCTAATCCTAAATTTATTTCTCGTGAACAAGTTAATCAAGATGTATTAGCTAAAGAAAGAGAAATCATTTTAAACGAAGCTATGAATGAAAATGCACAATCTGCTAAACCAAAACCTGAAAATATCGTTGAAAAAATGGTAGAAGGTAGAGTAAATAAATATTTACAAGAAACTTGTTTAGTTGATCAAGAATTCATTAAAGACCCAAATTTAAAAGTTGGTCAATTCGTTAAAAATAGCAATACTACTATCGTAAATATGGTACGTGTTGAAGTTGGAGAAGGAATTGAAAAAGAAGTTGTTGACTTTGCTGCTGAAGTAGCTGCACAAGTAAACGCTGCTTAATAATTAATAGGAAGGGGTCTTTCCCCTTCCTTTTTTTGAAAAATAATAGAAAGAGACGGTAATTTGTATGTATAAACGTGTACTTTTAAAAATGAGTGGAGAAGCTTTAAAAGGTTCTCAAGGTCATGGTATTGACCCACAAACAGTATTAAATATTGCCCAACAAGTAAAAGAAGTTCATGAAAAAGGAGTTTCTATCGGTATAGTTGTTGGTGGAGGTAATATCTTTAGAGGTAAAACTGCAGAAGATTTAGGTATGGACCGTGCGCAAGCTGATTATATGGGAATGCTTGCTACAGTAATGAATGGTTTAGCTGTTCAAGATGCTTTAGAATCTGTTGGTGTACCAACTAGAGTATTAACTGCATTAACAATTGCTGAAGTTGCTGAGCCATATATTAGAAGAAGAGCTATTAGACATTTAGAAAAAAATAGAGTTTGTATTTTTGTTGGGGGAATTGGTTCGCCTTACTTCTCAACTGATACAGCAAGTGTATTAAGAGCTACTGAAATCGGTGCTGATATTGTTTTAATGGCTAAGAATGGTGTTGAGGGTGTTTATGATAAAGATCCAAGAAAACATGCTGATGCTAAATTATACAACGAATTAACATATCAAGAAGTATTAGAAAAGAATTTACAAGTAATGGATACAACTGCTGCATCTTTATGCAAAGATAATAACGTATCATTAATTGTATTTAATATGAATAAAGAAGGTAATATTTTAAAAGCTTGTATGGGTGAAAAAATAGGTACCATTTTAAAATAAGGAGAGAATATTATGCCAGATATGATTTTATTAGAAACAGAAGAAAGAATGCAAAAATCTATTGATAGTTATCAAAGAGATTTAAATAGTGTTCGTACAGGTAGAGCAAATCCATCTTTATTAGATAATATTACAATTGATTATTATGGAACTCAAACTCCTATTAAACAAGTTGGGAATATATCTGTACCTGAAGCTTCTCAATTACTAATTAAACCGTTTGATCCATCTGTGTTAAAAGATATTGAGTCGGCTTTAAATGCATCTGACTTAGGTTTAACACCACAAAATGATGGTTCATCAATTAGACTTGTATTACCTCAAATGACAACAGAACGTCGTCAAGAGTTAGTAAAAAAAGTAAATAAATCACAAGAAGGTGCTAAAGTTAATGTTAGAAACGTTAGACGTGATGCAAATGATGATTTAAAAAAATTAGAATTACCTGAAGATGAATTAAAAGGTCACTTAGATTCAGTTCAAAAATTAACTGATAAATTTGTTGCGTTAGTTGAAAAAGTAACTGCAGACAAAGAAAAAGAATTATTAACAATTTAAGATATAATACTAGAGTTTATAACTCTAGTATTTTTATATATATATGGTATAATTAAAGCAGTGAACGTAAAGGCGTGATTGATTTGAATAATGAAATAATAATACCTAAACACATTGCGATTATCTTGGATGGAAATGGTAGATGGGCTAAGTCTAAAGGCTTACCTAGAAATTTAGGGCATAGAAAAGGTGCTCTAAATATTAGAGATATAACAGTTGCTGCTGGTGATATTGGTGTAAAACAACTAACGGTATATGCTTTTAGTACTGAGAATTGGAATAGACCTAAAAAAGAAGTCGATTACTTAATGAACACTCCTATAAAATATTATAAAAAATATAAGAAAAAAATTTTTGAATCTAATGTTAAAATTACTTTTATAGGTAGACGTGATAGACTATCTCCTGAGTTACTTGTGTTGATAGAAGAAACTGAGTTTATGACAAAAGATAAAACTGGGGTACATTTAAATATTGCTGTTGATTATGGGTCTAAAACAGAAATTGTTAATGCTGTTAAAGAAATAGCGCAAGAAGTTAGAAATAATCAAATTGATATTGATGATATAACTGAGACGACAATTGATGAACATTTATATACGAAAAATATGTATCCAATAGATTTAATGATTAGAACAAGTGGAGAAATTAGATTGAGTAATTATCTACTTTGGCAACTAGCCTATAGTGAATTTTATTTTACTGATACTTATTGGCCAGATTTTAATAGTAAAGAATTAAAAAAAGCTATTGAATCATACCAAAATAGAGATAGACGATTTGGAGGATTAAAGAAATGAAACAAAGAACAATAACAGGTGCTATTTTATTTTTAATACTTGCACCATTAATTGCAATAGAAATATTAACAATTCCATTTCAAGTGGTAATGGGAGGGTTTGTAATTTGTGCTGCATTAGAATTACTTAAAATGTATGAATCTGAAAAAAAATATAGTATTCCAGTTAAATTAATGATAGTGTTATGCTCATTATTAATTTATGGATCGATTATTTTTGTAATATATACTGGTGTAGATGGATATAATTTTACAATAGTATTTTCTGCTATGCTAATTAACATGATTATCTTAATGGTAATGTCAGTATTTGGTGATTTTGATGGTAAAGATATTGTTAAAGGTGCATTCACAATGTTATATGCTGGGATGGGGATTTCTGCATTAGTAATGTTGAAAGCTTTTAATATTGATTTCATTATATATTTATTTTTAATAACTACAATGACTGATATGTTTGCGTATTTCGGTGGAGTATTGTTTGGTAAACACAAGATGGCTCCAACAATTTCTCCTAAAAAAACTTGGGAAGGTGCTGTTATTGGTAGTATATTTGGTACTGCAGCAGCAAGTTCATTTGCACTGTTCTTAGGAATTAACAATTCAAGTATTTTTAGTGAAATTTTAAGTTTCGATGGTGCTTTATTAATTGCATTTGTAATATGCTTAACAGCAGTTGCTACTATACTTGGTCAAATTGGTGATTTAGTTGCTTCTAAATTGAAAAGAACATATGAGATTAAAGATTTTGGTAAAATATTTCCTGGTCATGGTGGAGTTTTAGATAGATTTGATTCTGCTATATTTGTATCAATGTTCTTATTAGCGGCTATTATTTTAATTGTATAATGAAAAAGATAATAATACTTGGTTCTTGTGGATCTATTGGTACGCAAACTCTTGATGTTTTAGACAAAAGTGGGATTGATTTTTCTATTGAAGCTATTTCCGTTGGAAGTGACTTAGAACTTGCAAAACAAATAATATCAAAATATAATCCTAAATTAGTTTGTACAAGAACTGAAAATGATTTGAAAATATTACAAAAAGAATTTGATTGTAATTTTACATTCGGAGATGAAGGGTTAATAGATGTTGCTTGTTATAAGAAAGAAGAAAGCATGCTTCTTGTATCTGCGTTAGTAGGGAGTGTAGGTTTAATTCCTACAGTTAATGCTATAAAAATAAAAAGAGATATCGCTCTTGCTAATAAGGAAACTCTTGTTATGGCTGGAGAAATAGTTATGAATTTAGTTAGTGAATATGGTGTTAATCTATACCCTTTAGATAGCGAACATTCTGCTATATGGCAATGTATGCGTGGTGAAGAGTATAATAATGTAAAAAAAATTATAATAACTGCTTCTGGTGGTTCTCTAAGAGATAGAACTTTAGAAGAATTAGAATCTATAAGCAAAGATGAAGTGTTGAATCATCCTAATTGGTCAATGGGTAAAAAAATCACTGTTGATTCAGCTACAATGATGAACAAAGGGTTTGAAGTAATAGAGGCACATTATTTATTTGATATTGATTATGATAAAATTGAAACAATATTACATAAACAAAGTATAATTCATTCAATGGTTGAGTTTAACGATGGTCAAATCAAGGCGCAAATTGGACCTCATGATATGAGATTACCTATTATTTACGCGATAAATTACCCTAATAGGACTGATATGAAATTAAACTCATTGAATTTTTCAAAGTTAAAAGAGTTAACATTTGAAGAGTTATCGTTTGAAAGATTTAATTGTTTAAAATTAGCGTATGAAGCAGGAAGAAAAGGAAACATTTTCCCAGCAGTATTAAACGCAGCAAATGATGCTTGTGTTGAATTATTTTTAAATGATAAGATAAAATTTAATATGATTGATAAAGTTATTGAAGAATATTTGAATAAGTATGATTATATAAATGATATTAACATTGAGAAGATAATTGAAGTTAGTAATGAAATTAAGAATGAAATTTATGAAAGGTATGGTTGGTGCTAAATATGATAGACTTTATAGTTGCGTTAGTTGTTTTTGTATTTATATTAGGTTTTTTAGTTACTTTGCATGAATTCG
Source organism: bacterium (assembly GCA_044432865.1). GTDB lineage: Bacteria > Bacillota_I > Bacilli_A > Acholeplasmatales > Anaeroplasmataceae > JAWXUE01. The sequence continues at coordinate 6,305 of JAWXUF010000049.1, forward strand.
GACATTTTTACTTTGCTAAAAAGGCTGGGATATTATGTTCAGAGTTTTCAATTGGAATGGGACCAATAATTTATAGAGTTAAAAAAGGTGAAACATACTGGAGTATTAGAGCTATCCCTGTTGGTGGATTTGTTTCTATGGCCGGCGAAGATATGAATGAATCACTAATAAAGGTTGGTTCGACAATTTCCTTACAACTTGAAAATGAACTGGTTACAGAGATTATTTTAAATGAAAATATCGATGGTGATATTCAGGGTGAAGTAATTAGTAGAGATATGTATGGTAAGGATTCAAATGATTTATATATTGAATTAAATGTAAATGGTGAAATGATTAAATACAATATTGCTGAAGAGTGTTATTATGTTTTATCGAAAAACCAAAAAGTTGCTGTTGCTCCATATGATAGATGTTTTGAATCTAAAACATTAAAAGAGAGATTCTTGGCAATTATTGCTGGACCAGTAATGAATTTGATTATTGCCTTGGTTTTATTTATGATGGTTGGTCTTGCAACGGGTGTTGCAACAAATGAAAATGTGATTGGTAGTGTCACAACAAACACTGCACAGTTATACCTTGAAGAAGGTGATGTCATAACTAAGATTGGGGATTACACAGTTGATTCGTGGGATGACATTGGAGTTGCTATGAATTTACTTCAGGCTCAAGGTGCGACTACTATTCCTATGGTTATTGATAGAGAGGGAGAAAAAGATAAACCTGTAAATGTTAAAGCTACTATTCAAATATTAAATGTTGGTATTTCTAATCTTAATTTGACAAAAGATCAAGATGGATATGTTGGTCCAGGGATTGTACTTGGAAGCATGGCAACAGGGAATAGAGCTTATGAATCAGGATTAAGAGAAGGAGACGTTTTACTTTCTGTAATGTATAATGGTGAAGAGCATTATATAAATACATGGTTAGACGCTATGACATTTTTCAAGAGTGTAGGAGATGTTTCTGCAAAAGTTTCTTTTAATTATTCAAGAGATGGTGTTGAATCAACTACTAATGAGGTAGTTTTATATGATGAAGCTACTTTAACTAAATTAAAAGCTCCATTAATTTCATATACTATTGGTATTACTGCTACAACAAAATTTGATTTTATTGGTGGGTTACAAAATGGTTTGATTTTAACATGGGAAAATGCTACAATGATTTTCACTACATTAGGACTTGTTTTAAATCCTTCAGTTGCGATAGGTGTAAGTGATTTATCTGGGCCTATTGGTATATTTGGAATGGTGCAAGATTACATGGATGCTGGGTTCATTGCTATATTAAGTCTTGTTGGTATGTTAAGTGTTAATTTATTTATCGTTAACTTATTACCATTCCCTGCTTTAGATGGTGGTAGATTAGTGTTCCTTGGCGTTGAAGGAGTAACTAAGAAACCTGTTAATAAAAATGTTGAAAACAACATAAATTTCGTTGGATTTGTATTATTAATGGCTTTAATGTTATATATTACATTCCAAGATGTATTAAGGTTGTAACGGTGTAAATGCATAAGATTTTTATCTTATGCATTTTTTTATAAAAATATTAAAAAAACAATTGACATTACTATGTGAGTAGTGGTATACTTAAAAAGCACGTGAGTTTACGTGTAATATTTAGGTCTTTGAAAACTGAACATGACGAATAAGCGAACAAATAACAAACGCAATTTCAAACAAGATAACAAAAGCAAACGAAATTGAGCAAGTAAAAACAAAACATAAAATTTATGG
>JAWXUF010000050.1:0-7496 GCA_044432865.1 bacterium
TAAGGAGTACGGCAACTATGAAAGGTATTGTAAAATGGTTCGATGCTGAAAAAGGTTTCGGATTTATCACTGTTGATGGTGGTAAAGATGTATTTGTTCACTTTAGTGCTATTCAAGCAGATGGTTATAAATCATTAGCTGAAGGTGATGCTGTTGAATTCGAAATCAACAGTTCTGATCGCGGTGATCAAGCTACTAACGTAACTAAAGCATAATTTTAAAAACACTAAAGAGCAATCTTTAGTGTTTTTTTGTCGTCATTTTTGGAAATATTTAGAAATATCTATATGCAAATATACTTACAAAATTTAGTGTTGTATGGTATAATAATTTCATAGATTGTTATAATAAAATTTATAAAAGGAGAAGTATTATATTTTATAATACGTGTATGATAATGAAAAAAGAACTTAAATCAATAGATGGGAACTATGCAGCAGCATATGCAGCATACCCTTTTACAGAAGTAGCAGGGATTTATCCTATTACACCGTCATCTCCAATGGCGGAATATACAGAAGAATGGGCAGCAGCAGGTAAGAAAAACTTATTTGGTATGCCTGTTAAAATCGTTGAAATGCAATCAGAAGCTGGAGCAGCTGGTACTGTTCATGGATCTTTACAAGTTGGTGCCCTAACAACAACTTATACTGCATCTCAAGGATTATTATTAAAAATTCCTAATATGTACAAAATGGCTGGTCAAATGTTACCGGCTGTTATTCACGTATCTGCAAGAGCACTTGCAGCACAATCATTAGCAATCTTTGGGGATCACCAAGATGTTATGGCAGTGAGACAAACAGGTTTTGCTATGCTTGCAACTGGTTCTGTACAAGAAGTAATGGATTTAACTGGTGTTGCGCATTTAGCTGCAATTAAAACAAGTATTCCATTTTTACATTTCTTTGATGGATTTAGAACATCTCATGAGGTAAATACTGTAGAGATGATTGATTATGATATCTTTGAAAGGTTAGTAGATAAAGAAGCTATTCAAAACTTTAGAAATAATTCATTAAACTTTAACAATCCTAAAACAAGAGGGACTGCACAAAATGATGATGTATATTTCCAAACAAGAGAATTACAAAATACATATTATGCTGATGTAGCTGATGTTGTTAATGGTTATATGCAAGAAATTTCAAAAGAAGTTAAAAGACCATATGCTCCATTTGTTTATTATGGAGATAAAGATGCAACTGATATTATTATTGCTATGGGATCTGTTACAGAAGCAATTGAAGAAGTTGTTGATTTATTAACTAAGCAAGGTAAAAAAATTGGTGTACTTAAAGTTCATTTATATAGACCATTTAGTGAAAAATATTTCTTTGATGCAATTCCAAAAAGTGTAAAAAGAATTGCTGTATTAGATAGAACTATTGAACAAGGTTCAGTAGGAGAGCCTTTATACTTAGATGTTAAAGCGTTATTCTATAACAAAGAAAATGCTCCATTAATTATTGGTGGTAGATACGGATTATCTTCTAAAGATACAACTCCTGATATGATTAATGCTGTATATGAAAACTTAGCTGGCAAAGCTATGGATAGATTTACAATTGGTATTACTGATGATGTAACTCATAAGTCTTTAGAAGTTAAAACACATATTGATGTTACTGATAAAACTTGTACTGAATTATTATTCTTTGGATTCGGTTCAGATGGTACAGTAGGTGCTGTAAAAAACACTTCAAAAATCATTGGAGATAACACTGATTTATATTCTCAAAGTTATGCTGCATATGATTCTAAAAAATCTGGTGGATCTACAAGATTACATTTACGTTTCTCAGAAAATCCTATTAAATCAACATATTTAGTAAATAACCCTCATTTCGTTTCATGTTCAATCGATGCTTATTTAGCTAAATTTGATATGATTGATGGATTAAGAGATGGTGGTACTTTCTTATTAAATACTGTAACAACTCCTGATCGTATTGAAGAGTTATTACCTAATAGATACAAAAGATTATTAGCAGAAAAAAATGCTAAATTATATATTATTGATGCTGTAAACTTAGCAACTAAAATTGGTCTAGGTAGACGTACTAATACTATTATGCAATCTGCATTCTTTAAATTAAATGAGCATATCATGCCTTATGATAAAGCACAACAATTAATGAAAGAATATGCACATAAAACTTATATTAAAAAAGGTGAAGCTGTTGTTAACTTAAACTATGAAGCAATTGATGCTGGTGGGAACTATTTAGTTCAAGTGGAAGTTAAAGATTCTTGGAAAAACCTTAAAGATGAAAAAGTTGTAATTAATAAAGACTTACCTAAATTCGTAAGAGAAATTGCTGAACCTATTAATGCTATTAAGGGAGATTCATTACCTTTATCAGTATTTAAAGATTATCCAGATGGACATATGCCAGTTAATACTTCACAATATGAAAAACGTGGTATTGCTAATGATGTACCAAAATGGGTAAAAGAAAATTGTATTCAATGTAATCAATGTGTATTCGTATGTCCTCATGCTTGTATCAGACCATTCTTAGCTACTGAAACAGAAGTTAAAAATGCTCCAGAAGGTACAGAGTTTGTTAAACCTATTGGTAGAGGAATGGAAGAGTATCAATATTCTTTAAGTTTATCTCCATTAGATTGTACTGGTTGTGGTGCTTGTGTTAAAGCATGTCCTGCTAAAACAAAAGCATTAGAAATGGGTACTATTAATGAGTCATTCGAAAGAAACACTCAATCAATTGCTGATTATTTCTATTCTCAAGTAGAATACAAAGATAAAGTAACTGGTACTGCGAATGTTAAAAATATTGGATTTGCTCAACCTTTATTCGAGTTCAGTGGAGCTTGTGCTGGTTGTGGTGAAACAACTTATATTAAAACTTTAACTCAATTATTTGGAGATCATATGATTGTTGCTAATGCAACAGGATGTACATCTATTTATAGTGGTTCATTCCCTTCATCTCCTTATGCTAAAAACAAAGAAGGAAAAGGTCCTGCTTGGGCTAACTCATTATTCGAAGATAATGCTGAATTTGGATTTGGTATGAGAGTTGCTTTTGAAGCTATGAGAGATCGTATTGAAACAATTTTTGAAAATAATATTGATAAATTAAATGATTCTGAAAAAGAATTAGTTACAAAATGGATTGAAAATAGAAATAGTTTTGAAGTTACTAAAGAAGTAGCTGAGCAATTAATTCCATTATTCAGTAAAAATAAAAATGATTTTGCTAAAGAAATTGTATCATTACAAAATTACTTAGTTAAATCTTCACAATGGGTAATTGGTGGAGATGGTTGGGCTTATGATATTGGTTATGGTGGATTAGACCACGTTATAGCTAATAACGAAGATATCAACATTTTAGTAGTAGATACTGAGGTTTATTCTAATACTGGTGGGCAATCGTCTAAATCAGCAAGAACTGGTTCAATCGCTAAGTTTACTGCTGCTGGGAAACACTCTAAGAAAAAAGATTTAGCTGCTATTGCTATGTCTTATGGGCATGTTTATGTTGCAACTATTTCTCATGGTGCAAATGCTGCTCAAGTAATTAAAGTATTAAAAGAAGCAGAAGCATATAATGGACCATCTATTGTTATTGCTTATTCTCCATGTATTGCACATGGTATTAAAGGTGGATTAGTTAATACTCAATCTCAAGCTAAATTAGCTACAGAATGTGGATATTGGCCAATCTTCAGATTTAATCCTTTAAATACTTTAGAAGGTAAAAATCCATTCACATTAGATTCTAAAGAACCAGACTTCGATAAATATCAAGACTTCTTATTAACAGAAGGTAGATATTCACAATTAAGTAAAGTTAATCCTGAACATGCAAATGAATTATTAGAAGGTAATAAAGCAGATGCTATGAGAAAATATAGAATGTATAAACGTTATGCATCTATGGATTACACTAATGAAATTTAATATTAATAGTAATGAAACTAAGTATATCCTTATACTTAGTTTCGTATTATTTATTTGTTCTTTATTATCATTTTTCCCAATTAATAATTTAAATTTTATTTTAGATATTTTTGGATATATGTGTAGATATGGATGTTTAATATTATTTTTCGTTATTTTAAATAAAGTTATTAAAATAATAAAATTCCAAGTATCTATTAATAAAACAGGTATGTTGTATAGTTCTATGGCATTATATGTCATTGTATATTTCTTATCTTTATTTTGTATATGTAGTAATGTAATAAGTTTATTTATATAAATATCTCTTTTATAGAGATATTTTTTATTTGTATTTTTATGTGAAATGTTGTATTATTTTAGTAGAAAATATATTTAATAAGGAGAAATTTTATGCAAAATCAAATGAGATTTAATAAGTTAAGTGAAAATGTTGAAGTTATCGTATTAATAAAATCTAAAATATTATGTGGAGAAAAAATTCAATATAATTCATTCTCAATCTTTAATATATCAAAAGAAGATGCAATGTTTATTGAAGCTTATCTTAAAAAAGTAGAGTTTTTAAATAGATATAATTATTTAGTAAATCATATGAGAGAATTAGTTATCGATGTTCAAAATAAAATAAAAAATAATAAACAATTAGTAAATGAAAATGAATTAATTGTTAAATATGTTTTATATACTACTTATAAAAAAAATAAGTATGATACTATTATGAAAAATAATCCGAAGATAATGGATTCAATTAATAAAAAAATCAAAAAGAAAAAAGATCTTGATGATAATGAGAAATTTGTATTTGATTATATGTTAGATATACAACAATCAACAGCTGAAGATATTGTATTAAGAGGATAAGAAATAGTGTAATAATTGCACCTATATTTAAAAGGTGTAATTATTACACTTTTATTTTAAATATATTATATAAATAGGTATAGTTTAACATATACCATTTATCTACATAATATGTTATAATACAAAGTTAAAGAGATAAAAAGAGAGAAGGGGTAAAATGTTTGGGTTTATTAAAGAACTTTGGTGGTTTATTAAAAGAAATGTGCATTATTATTTAGGGATAATATTCTTTGGAATAATTCAAGCTATTTTAATTCTTAAACCTGCTGATTTTATAGCAGATTTTTGTAATCAATTAGATTTAGGACTTGATAATGATTATTTAATATTTAATTTAGTACTGCCTTTCTTATTAGTTACTATTGGTATATATGCTGCTACAGTAGCTAAAAGAATAATACAAATGAGATTGGGTATTAAATTAAATACTAAATTAAGAATAAGATATATGGAAAAAATATTAGCAAGTGATGCTGTATTTTTTGAAGATTTCCAATCTGGAGATTTACTAACAAGAGCATTAGGAGATGTTGCTTCTGTAAGACAAAGTGGTTCGTTTAGAATTGTTAATATCTTTTTAGAGTTTGTTACTATTATTATTACATTTACAGCAATGATAAGCATGAATGTTATGTTAACACTAGCTTCATGTGCCATTCTACCATTTATTTTCTTTGCTAATTTCTTATTAAAGAAGATAGTAAAAAGAAACTGGAAGAATGTTAGGGAGGCATCATCTGACTTAGGAAATGATTTATTAGAAACAATTACTAATATAAAAACAGTTAAAGCTTTCTCTAAGGAACAAGAAGTATATGAGAAAGTAAAAGCTAAAAGTGATAATCTTTATAAAATTGAATTTAAATACAATAGAGTAAATGCATTATTTTATCCAATGTTTCAAAGTGTAGTAGCATTATCTATTGGTATCGCATATTACTTTGGAAGTAAATATATATATAATTCAGATCCTGAATTTGATTTATTAAAATTTGCATTATATCTTAATTTGTTAAGTTGGCCTTTAATGAGACTTGGTAATATAATTAATTTCTTTTATGAAAGTTTAATTTCATTAACAAGACTTCAAGAAATATATGATTATGATAATAACTATATTGATAAAGAAGATGCTAAATCATTAAAATCAATTGATTCAATTAAGTTTAATCATTTTACATTTAAATATCCTCATGATAATATTGATACAATTTGTAATCTTGATTTTGAAATAAAAAGAGGACAAACAGTTGGTGTTGTTGGGAAAACAGGAAGTGGTAAATCTACTTTAATAAGACAACTACTAAAACAATTTTTTGTTGATGATAGTAGTGTATTAGTGAATGGTATATCAATTAATGAATATACAAAAAGTAGTATTAGAAGTCATATATCATATGTACCCCAAGAGCATACTTTATTTTCGAGAAGTATTATTGAAAATATCTTATTAGGATCTTTAGAACATAAGACTCAAGAGGAAGTAGATGAAGCTATTTTACTTGCTGATTTTAAAAAAGATATTCAATACTTAGCTGAAGGTCTAAAAACAAAAGTTGGAGAATATGGTGTTACTTTATCAGGTGGTCAAAAACAAAGATTAAGTATTGCTAGAGCATTTATAAAGAATTCTGAAATTTTAATTCTAGATGATTCATTAAGTGCTGTTGATGGTAAAACAGAAAAAACAATAATTTCTAATTTACAAAAATTTCGCGCAACAAAGACAAATATTATAATTGCACATAGATTAAGTGCTGTTAAAAGTGCTGATAATATTATAGTAATTGATAATGGTAAAATTGTTGAATCAGGTACACATGATGAACTAATTAATTTAGGTGGATGGTACTTCAAACAATATGTTGAACAACAGATTGTAGGTGATGATCATGAGTAAAATGAAGATATATAAAGAAGGATTAAAATATGTATTAAAGTTTTGGCCATATTTAATTTTATGTATTGTAACAACATCTATTGTAACTTTATTAGCAACATATTCACCAACACTTATCGCAAATGTATTAAACATAATTTCAAAGGAAGAACAAAATTATGGAGTATTTGTTGAGTTTATAATCAAGTTATTTAGTCCTGAAACTGATTTCGAAATAATAACTTGTATATTAATTTTCTATTCATTTATTAGTATATTGATATTTGCATTACGTTACTTAACAAGTATCTTCTATAATTTAACTGGATTAAAAATAGAAAGAAAAGTAAGAGAAGATGCAATCGCTAAATTAAATGAATTACCAATTGATTATTTCTCATTAGAACCAGATGGTAAAATAGTAGCTAAAATAACAAGTGATTCAAATGGTGTTAGATTAATGTTTAATGTATCATTTAATATTATTCAAGCATTTATTAATATTGGTGTAGTTTATTTTGCTTTAATTGCTGCTGAACCTACACTTGCACTTTATATGCTAATTGTAGTACCTATTTTATTATTATGGATTACTGTCTATAGAAAAAGAATTCATAATGCTAGTGAAAGAATAAGAGAATTATCTTCTAGAATTACAGGTAAACTAGCAGAATTAATAAATGGTACAAGTATTATTCAAGCTTATAATCAAGAAGAAAACATGATGAATGAATACAAAGAATTAGTATTTAGTCATAATGATAGTGATAGAAAAGTAAATACAGTTTCTATTTTCTTTGGTTGGGAATTAATTCAAAT
>JAWXUF010000051.1:0-7406 GCA_044432865.1 bacterium
ATAATACTTCTTAAAATACAAAACAGTAAATTCCATTGTAGTATTGCGGAATTTACTGTTTCATTTTATAATACTAATTTTAATTTTTAAAAAACGGAATTTAGTTTTTCATTCAAGGATCTTCTTCTAAAATATCTAAATAGTTTTCTAAAGCAATTATCCATTGATCTACAGAATATCTATTTTGCATTTTAGTTTTTTTATCATATACAAAAGTGTTTATAAACATTTTCATTAATAAGGGAGAAATTTGTTCCCATGATTCATATGCTAAAACAGGTACTCTGGACTTTGTTTTTTTTGCATTTAAAGAATAAGGGAAATCCTGTTCTTTTAACAAATGCATATAATCGACATTTTTACCCAACTGAGCAAAAGGGAAATAACCTTGCATAAGTGTTCTAAATACCAATACAGCAATGCTGTACGTCTCATCTTCAAAACTTCTTACAGTAGAATTAAGAAGTCCTCCTTTAAGTTCAGGAGCAACATACCCAATTGTACCAACATCACATGTATAGTCTTCTAATTGATAACTATCAGTATCTATTAAGAATACTTCTTCACTATCATTAATTAGGAAGTTACGATCATTAACATCACCTATTAAAACATTATTTCTATGTAGTATTTGTATTTTATTTAATATTTTAATACAAATATTAATCGATGTATCAATACTGAAATTTGGAAAGAATTGTTGTGTTACAACAGGCCCTCTATATAAAACTGAAATAGGTTTACCATCACATCTCTTCATTGTATATCCAACAATAAATCCATCTTTATTATAAACTTCTGCTATTGGCCAACAAATCCCGTAATCACTCACTCTTTTTTTAATCATTGTTAACAATTTATCTATTCTTGTTTTTGTAATTGATTTTTGGTTATATATTTTAACAACAATATCATCATTAATAACATATACAGTACCTTCATTACCACTACCAATTTGTTCTCTAAGAGTAGTAAGCTTACCACCAATAAGTACTTTATCAAGTAATCCCGGTATATAACACTCTGTTGGAATTTTATCATATCTTGGACTTATACCATGAATATATGAAAATAAAGGTCTATTATCAAATTTATCTCCAACGATCATCGGAAATGATTCTAGTAATGAATTGATTGAAACTCTTCTAACAAATATCTGATAGTAATCATTTGATAAATTAGCAACATCAAATGCAATCGATTGAGACTGTGTGATAAATAAAATTGTAGAGTTTTTTTCAAAAATTACTTTCAAAGCATCAATTGATGATGTTGAATAATTAATTTTTGCTTGTACATAAAAAAAATAAGACAAATCATATTCTTTATCGTTATAATCTAAAATAATTTTTTTATACTTTTCTTCACTATCTTCTAAAGGTATAATTAATCCTATCTTTATTTTAACACCTAGTTTATTTAATTTTAGTGTAAATGCAGTTAAAAATTCACTTACACTAAAATCATATAAACATCTAGCATCTAAATAAATAATACCGTTTGTAACTACGTTCTGTAATTGAGTATTATCCATTTTGATTAGTCCTCAATTTTAATTAATGAAAATACTTCTTCATTAACTTCTAAGTAATTTGCTTTAGTTAATATTTCAGCAATTTTTTTACAGTTAGATAATTTAACTTTACTTTTTTTAGAAAGATATTGTACATTCGCATTAGTAGTTTTTAAAACTTTAATAATAAAAGATGCATCTTCAATTGCAGCTTCTACATTATATAAGTGTGAATAATGTTTCTCAAAAATTGTTTGTTTTTCCTCGTAGTCTAAAGACTCGTATTTACCAACAATTTGTTTTTTTGTTAAATATATCATTCCACAATCTTCATGAGATTCTCCAACAACTTTTGCTTCAAGAGTATTTCTCATAGCATCTAATGATGTATCATTATCATTTGTTTTTATAATTTCAGACATTGAGGCAACATCTGCTGAGTTAATTGTGTTATTAGAAATGAAGGCATGATCACAACCGTCTGACATCAATACAAATGATGTAATAGTATCAATTTCTAGTTTTTCAAGTTTCATTATTGCAAATACATTTGCACTTGTAGCTAACTCATTTGCTTTTGAACCATTTGATAAAACAGACCACCCATTTGCATCTTCAACACAAATAGATCCACTTCCAATATGACCATAAATACATTGTTTATCTTCCTTAATAGCAACAAATAATAAAGTTGATGCTAAATCATCGATATCACATTTATATTTTTTTGCTCTTTTAGCAATTCTAGTCATTAAATCATCAAGAATAGTTTTTCTAGCATTTAATGATTCATCAGTATATAATTTAGTAAAATTGTTCGCAATAAACTTACAAACAGCTGGTGCAACAATACTAGCACCATCAAGTGCATATTGTTTACCTCCAGCCCCATCAGCTAATGCTATTACTGAAATTCCATTTTTTACGTATGATGATATCACATCTTCGCAAGGAAGTTCTTCTCTTATATGTTGTGCACTTTGTATAGTAACACCTGTTGGTTTCCAAATTCTCATTATAATTCACCCCATGTTGATATTGTAGCTGTAGGAAGATTAATAGTATCTCCTGTTTTTGTTAGTGAAACATCACTAATACTTTTACTTAACCATTCGAAAAATAAATCAAATTTATGATGGTTAATTTTATAAGCTCTTTGTCTAGCAGAAAACTTATTTAATAATTGGTAGTTCGCATCTTTTTCAATCCCAACAGGGAAAACAACTAATTTACCATTAATTTCTAAATCATTACATTTTTTCAATGCAGATTGAATTACATCATTACTCTCGGTAGAATCTTTATTGCTAGATAATATAATTAACCAAGGTTGAAAGTATGGTGTACCTGTTGATGTATAGATACCTATTCTTTCACTTATTAATTCAATACTTTTATGAATTGCTTGTCCCATACAAGGCTTACCACTTGCAAAAAGATTAACACTTGTTCTATCATCTACAAGTTTAAAACCACTTTCAATATTAGTCTTATCACTAAAAGAAACGACACAAATCTCTGTTGCATATTTTGCATATACATTATCAGAAATAGATTTATAAAAGTTTTTTAATGCATCATTTAAGAAATCTATCGGCTCACCGTTCATTGAAGATGATGTCTCAAGACAAATTATAATAGGTAGTCTGGGTGTTGGATTATCAGCATCAAAATTGTGCAGTGATAATTCTAATATACTATTTGTTTTCATAACCCATCTCCTTACTATAATTTACAACCGTATTATATCACATATTCTTTAAATAAAAAATACTTTTTTCGACAATCTATTTATTTTTCCCTTTTTATCGAATAATCTTTTAGTGGTGTGATAATATAGGTATTCAAATTTGTTAAATAGCATCTGAAACACGTTTATTAAATGATGTATATTTAATAAGAATAATACCTAAAATAATTGATGTTAAATTTAAAAAAATATCATCTATATCAAATGTCCCAATTACAAATATCAATTGAATAATTTCTATTAATAATACTACAAAAAGATTTATTAAAATAGATTTTATTAAACTTGTATCAAATGAAAGTACAAATAAAATACCATAGAAAATAAAAGGAATTGTATTACCAAATAAATTTAAAAATGCCCAATTATTTTTTTGATTAATTTGCATTTTAATCGTTGATAGAAAATCTAAGTTTACCATTTTATAATCACTTACTCTAAACAATTCAATACTCTCTTTAATTCTTTCATATGTAAAGTTGAATTTAAATAACACTAGGAAAAACATAATACAAGTATAAATATAAAAAATTATAGAAAATTGTTTTCTACTCATTGAAATCACCTTTCTTTAGATTGTGTAAATTAACTTTCCTTATGTATTATTTTGTAATATGAGCATTTCAATCATCGCATATGCTGCAAGTTGTTTTGCCATTAATTTTGTATTATGAATTTTTACAGCATAAAAATTAACATCATCTATACTGCATCTAACCTCATATTTTGTTTCTTCAAATTGATCATGTTCAATGTAGATATATTTCGGACTGCTTATGCATTTTTTTTCAAAAAGGATTTCTAATTTTTCAATTGCATTATCAATCGTATAACCATTTACTAATTCATTTAAATCGTAATACAAATTATTCTCTATTAAATATTCGTATACTTCTTCTAAAACAATGTATTTTGCATCTAAAACAGAATTAGAAGTATTATTAAAATATCTATTCAATTCTTTAATTCCACATGTACATTCAACTTTATCGTTAAATACAAAAGATGTTGTTAATTCATAACTCTTATTACTTAAGTATTTAGATACTAGTAAATACTTATTTTCTTCTTTCTTATATATTTTAAGCAAGAAATCTTCAACTTTGTATATCTCAGATATTACATATTGAGCAGCATCATTATCAATTATAACCGCTCCAATAAATGAATATATATACTTCTCATCGATTTCTTTAAAACAAAGTTTAAAATACTCTTTAGAATTTAAACGTTTAACTATCTTTTGTAACAAATTAAAATTACAACAAAAGTTTATTTCAGTATTATATTCTTTCAAGAAATAATATACAATTTTTGTTAAATAATATTCTACACTTTGAAATCCAAGATAATAGTATTCTTTCTTACTTGAGAATTCATTCTCAATCAATTTATTTTTAAACTCATATTTAGAAATTGTATTATACATATCAAATCATCCCCTAGATTAAGTATATGAAAATATTTATACATATAACACTAGAAAGTAATTTGTCATTTCTCTTTATTTTATATATAATTGTGATATAATAATAAATCGAGGTGAGAGATATGAGAAAAATGATAATAAAAAGTTTATTAGCAGGGATGTGCGTTTCATTTGGGGCAATCGCATACGTATTAACAAAAAATCAAGGAATATTAGGAGCAGCATTATTCAGTGTTGGTATTCTTTTAATAATTGAATTTGATTTTAAGCTTTTCACAAGTTATGTACCTAAGTATGCTCCACTTGGAGTTGAAAAAGATAAATTAAAAACTTATTTAATATATATTAGAAATTGTTTATTTGTTTTCTTCTTTAACTTTTGTGGTGCAGCGTTAGTTTCACTAATCGCATTCAATACAAGAATCGCACATGAAATCGTTGGGGATTCAACTTTTAGTGAGTTGATTACAGAAATTGTTCAGCATAAATTAGAAGATGGATTTATAAGTGTATTCTTAATGTCTATTTTTTGTGGTGTTATTATTGCATGTGTTTGTAAAGCTACCACTTGGAAGCATAATGTATTATATATCATTATTTTAATTACAACATTTGTAGTTTGTGGTTTTGATCACGTTGTTGCAAATAGTTTTTATTTAGTTTTTACAGGTGAATTATTCACATTACACGGAATCGAATATTTCCTTATTACATTAATAGGAAATTTCATAGGTGGTTATTTATTCATGTTAGTACCATTACTTGGTGTTGATGAACCACCACATCATTTAGAAGATAAACTTAAAAAAGAACAAGAAGCAAAAAAACAAAAAGAATTAGAAGAAAAAAACCTGGTTAATTAATTAACCAGGTTTTTTTATATTTGTTTTCTTGCAACTCTCATTTTAGCACTATGAGCTCTATTATTATCTTCTAACTCCTCATCACTAGGAAGTATCGGTTTTCTTGATATTAACTCTAATGGTGCTTTTTGTGTTATTACAATAGGTAATCCTTTTGGAATATCTAAAGTAGAATATTCCTTGAATATAGTTTTACATATTCTATCTTCTAGAGAATGGAAAGTAATTACAACAGCTCTACCATCAATATTTAACATTTCAATTGCATCTTTTATACTATCTTCAAATACTCTTAACTCATCATTAACAGCAATCCTTAAAGCTTGAAAAATTCTTTTTGCTGGATGCCCTTTTTGATTTAAAACTTTATTAGGTAGTGCACTCTTTATTACATCAACTAATTGAAATGTAGTTTCAATAGGTGCTTCTTCTCTTAATTTTATTATTCTATTTGCTATTTTTGAAGAAAATGGATCTTCACCATATCTATAGAATATTGTTTCTAATTTCTTAAAATCATAAGTATTTACAATATCATAACATTTCAATTCACTATCAGTATTCATTCTCATATCT
Source organism: bacterium (assembly GCA_044432865.1). Taxonomy (GTDB): domain Bacteria; phylum Bacillota_I; class Bacilli_A; order Acholeplasmatales; family Anaeroplasmataceae; genus JAWXUE01. Next base: position 6,132 of record JAWXUF010000051.1, read on the forward strand.
AAAAAAGCATCAAAACGGTAACTAAATCCTCTTTCTGGTATATCAAATTGGAATGAAGACACCCCTAAATCATATAGTATACCATCAATTTTAGTTACACCTAACTTTTGCAATTGATTTTTTAGATCGACGAAGTTACTTTTTATTATTGTAAAATTAGGTGATATTTTTTCTAATCTTTCCTTAGCTTTACTAATTGCATAATCATCTTGATCAAAACAATATAAATGTCCTGTTGTTAGTTTAGATAAAATTAAAGAACTATGTCCTCCACCACCCAATGTAGCATCAACATAAACTCCATTTGGTTTGATATCTAAGCTTTCAACTGCTTCGTTTAATAATACTGTAATGTGTTTTGACATATAAATTACCTCCATAAAGAGAAAATAGACGCCTTATAAGCATCTATCTCTTTTAACTATTCTTCTTTAGTTGTTTTTTTAGCAATAACTTGTTTCCCTTTGTAACATCCGCATGAACGACATACTCTATGAGATAAAGTTAATTCACCACAGCTTTTACAAGCGATCATTCCTGGCATCTCTAACTTAACGTGTTGACGACGGATTCTTTTTTTGTTTTTAGAAATTCTTCTAACTGGTGCTATCATTTATTGTCACCTCCTAATAAATCTTTAAGCCCCTCAAAAGCAGGATTTATCCTTCTTTCTGGTTCATCACTAAAGTGTTCTTCGTAACCTTCTTTAACAATTTTCATTGGTTTTGAGACAATAATCTCGGTAAGAATGACATCAGTTAAATCTATTGTATCTTTTTCGATTAGATTTACTAAAGAAGAAAATTCTTCGTCATATCCAAATAATTCAGTAATATCAGATTCGAAATTGAATTCAACTTCTTCTAATGTTACAGAGCATTCTAGATATAAGACAGCTTTAATGTTAATATCAAACTCGAAAGCATCGTCACCGATTTCTCTACAAGTTCCTGAAATAACACAGTTGTTTGTACGAATAACATCACTCATATTACCAATTAAATTATTTAAATCTAAATTAGATTCAAACGTAAAAGGTTTTTTTAATTTTCTTAATTGTGGTATAGACCATTTCATAAAAATCACTCCAGCATATATAATTATATATTTTTGTGCGAAAAAAGTCAATGAGAATAAAAAGTTTTTACATTTTATTCTAATTATAATATGATAATGTCTTAGTAAGTTATAAAGTAATAATGTCTTAACTTAAATTTAATATTTTTTAAATATGTTAAAATTAATATATTAAGGAGTATTAATAAAATGAAGAAA
>JAWXUF010000052.1:0-6495 GCA_044432865.1 bacterium
CTTCCTCCTAACAAGCCTAATAAATAATAGAACATATTATTATTTTAACATAACGGAAGTTAGTATTGCACAACTATAATTAATTTTTAAAAAACGGAATTTAGTTTTTCATTCAAGGAAGATTTAATTTTGTATTAGTCAATATTGTATATTTATTATAATTAGTATATAATATATATAATGATTGGAGGATTTATCAATGGATTTTATTACAATATTAACATGGATTGGATTTTTTGTTGGAGGATTAGTTGTTGGATTTATTGCATCTAGAATTTTCTTCAAGAGATATTTAGCTAAAAACCCACCTGTAAATGAAAATATGATTAGAGCTATGATGGGTCAAATGGGAAGAACACCTTCTGAAAAACAAGTTAGACAAGTTATGGCATCGATGAATGCGCAAAAATAGAAGATTAATTTCTTCTATTTTTTTATTTGACATGATTTTTTTTGTATGATAAACTTTTGTTGAAACGAGGTAAGTGTAATGAAATTCTATGAAAAATTTTTAAATGCTATCGTAGATGGTGAATGTACTGAAGAGTTTGAAGTTGTTTTAGATGAGATTGAGATGGAATTAGAAGGTTCTCCATTTGGTTTAGATCTATCTGATATTGAAGAATTATGTTTAGTGTTTAATGATGATGTTGATGATTATGGTTATTATTATACTTTATTACATATTATGGAAAGAAGTTATAATGATGATAGAGATGCTTTTGTTGAAGCCATAGTGGATGGATTTGCTGAATCGACTAATTGTTCAGAGTGGGCTGCTACATTTTTAAATAGATTATGCAATGGTGGACATACTGAGTTTGTTAAATTTTTAGTAAGTGAACTAAATGAAGATAAAAAAGTTAACTTTAGAAAAGTAAATGCATTAAATTAATAAAAAAGAGGAAGTAAGTTATTCACTTACTTCCTCTTTGTTTTCTTGTTTTGTTTCTTTTTTCTTTTTAAAACTACTTTCAGTACCATTTAGTAAACGTTTATAGTTTGTTCTATGTTTGAAAATTAATAAACATGCTAATATTGAATATAAGATTGCTGTAACTGTATCTTTTTGATGTCCAAAACTGTTATCAAAATATAAAATCCAAGTTGAAATAACAACAGTGAATGTTGCAGCAGTAGAACCTAATGAACTGTATCCTGTAGTACCTAATAATAATGCAAATGCAACTAAACATAATACACCAGGAATTGGTGTTACTGATAAAACAACACCTAATGATACAGCAATTGCTTTACCACCTTTGAATTTTAAATAAATTGGTAATACATGTCCTATAATTGCTGGAGCACCATATAAAATGTATATTGTTGTGCCATCAAAAGATAATGGTGATGTAAACAATCCGTTTGCTTCTAGAATTTTAACTAAAATAATTGGTGCAGCACCTTTTAATACTTCAAATATAAATGCAGTTAATCCTTTTGGTTTTCCTAATACTCTTATTGCGTTAGTAGAACCTATATTTTTAGAACCATGTTCTCTAATATCAATACCATTTAATTTTCCCATTATTAGTCCAAAAGGGATACTTCCTAAAAGGTAACTTCCAATTAGTATTGTTACCATTATTATAATATTTGTCATGTTAAAAACTCCTAACTCTCATTTAATTTATTATATCATTATAATAAAAAAATATAAAGTGAAATATTCTTTTATTTAATATAACACGCAAAAAACGACATATTTTTTATTGATTAAATGTTTTATAAATGATATACTTTTCAATGACACGTTATACGGGAGGAATATTTATGGCAGAGAAAAAGAAAGGGTATTCTGATAATTCTATACAAATATTAGAAGGATTAGAAGCTGTAAGAAAAAGACCAGGGATGTACATTGGTTCTACTGATTCAAGAGGTTTACATCACTTAGTATGGGAGATTGTAGATAACTCAATCGATGAAGCATTAGGTGGACACGGTAAAGAAATAACAGTACAAATAAATACAGACAACTCAATAACAGTAATCGATAATGGTCGTGGTATGCCTTGTGGTATGCATCCATCTGGAAAAAACACTTTAGAAGTTATTTTAACAGTATTACATGCTGGTGGTAAATTCGGTGGTGAAGAAGGTGGATATAAAGTTTCAGGGGGGCTACATGGAGTAGGTTCATCTGTTGTTAATGCTTTATCTACATGGCTTGAAGTAGAATCATCAAGAGATGGTAAAATCCATAAAATGAGATTTGAAAATGGTGGTAATGCTGTTGGTAAAATGGAAGTAATTGGTGAAACAAGAAAAACAGGAACTAAGATTACTTTTAAACCAGATCCTAAAATTTTCTCAACTACTTTATATAGTTTTGATACTATTAAAAATCGTATTAGAGAAAGTTCTTTTTTAATTAAAGGATTAAGAATGAATCTTATTGATAAAAGAGATAAAAAAGAAGAATCTTTTTATCATGAAGAAGGTATTAAACAATATGTTACTTTGTTAAATGAAAAGAAAAAACCATTACATGAAACTTGCTATGTTGAAGGTGCTTCTAATAAAATTGAAGCTGAGGTTGCAATGCAATTTACCACGTCACAAAGCGATAATACTGTTTCATTTGTTAATAATGTTCGTACTACAGATGGTGGTACTCATGAGACAGGATTTAGAATTGGTTTAACTAAATCAGTTAATGAATATGCTAGAAAATATAAACTATTAAAAGATAAAGAACCTAACTTAGAAGGTGGAGACATTAGAGAAGGGCTAACTGCTGTTATCTCTGTTAGAATACCTGAGGCGTTACTTCAATTTGAAGGACAAACAAAAGCTAAATTAGGTACACCAGCAGCACGTCAAAGTGTTGAAACTGTTACATATGATACATTCACATTTTATTTAGAAGAGAATAAATCATTAGCAGATACTATTGTTAAAAATGCACAAAGAAATTTTAGAGCTAGAGAAGCTGCTAGAAAAGCACGTGATGAAGCTAGAAATGGTAAAAAGATTGATAAAAAAGAAATGAACATTTCTCAAAAATTAGCTCCTGCTAGAAGTAAAGATCCTAAAGTTACTGAGTTATTCTTAGTAGAGGGAGATTCAGCTGGTGGGTCTGCAAAACGTGGACGTAATTCTGAAACTCAAGCTATCTTAGCTTTAAGAGGGAAAGTATTAAATACTGAAAAAGCTAAAGAAACTGAAATATTGAAAAATCAAGAAATTGCAACTATGATTCATGCTATTGGTGCTGATTTTGGTTCAAGATTTGATTTAAAAAAATGTAACTACAATAAAATTATAATTATGACCGATGCCGATACAGATGGTGCACATATCCAAGTATTATTAATTACATTCTTTTTCTCATACATGAGACCGTTGATAGAAGCAGGTAAATTATATATTGCTTTACCTCCTTTATATCAAGTTACTTATGGTGGAAAGAAAAAAGATACATTATATGCATACACTGAACAAGACTTACAAGATATCGTCGCTAAAGGTGGAAACTATGAAATTGGACGTTTTAAAGGTTTAGGGGAAATGGATTATGATCAATTAAAAGAAACAACTATGGATCCTGCTAAACGTACTTTAATTAGAGTTTCTATTGATGATTTAAGTGATGCTGAAAATAGAGTTAATGTTTTAATGGGTGATGATGTTGCACCTAGACGTGAATGGATTGAAAATCATGTTGAATTTACATTAGAAGATGATTATGTTTCAAATAAGGCAGGTGAGTAATAGTGGCTAAAAAGAAAGATAAGATTGATATATTAATCGAAGAGAGAATCTTAGATGAAAAATTAGAAGATATTATTGGTGAGCGATTTGGTCGTTATTCTAAATATATTATTCAAGAACGTGCAATACCAGACGTAAGAGATGGTTTAAAACCTGTTCAAAGAAGAATTTTATATTGTATGGATTTAATGAATCTTTCAAATAAAAAAGTTAAATCTGCACAAGTAGTTGGAGAAGTAATGGGTAAATACCATCCACATGGTGATTCATCTATTTATGAAGCTGCAGTTAGAATGTCTCAAATTTGGAAAATGGGTGAAACATTAGTAACAATGCAAGGTAATAATGGTTCTATTGATGGTGACTCTGCTGCAGCAATGCGTTATACAGAGATTAAATTATCTGCTGCAAGTGGATTTATGTTAAAAGATTTACATCAAAAAATTGTTCCTTATGCACCTACTTATGATGATTCAAGAACAGAACCAACTGTATTACCTGCTAAGTATCCAAATATTTTAGTAAATGGTTCTACAGGTATTTCATCTGGATATGCTACAAATATTCCTACTCATAATATAAGTGAAGTTATTAATGCAACTATTGCTTTAATTGATAAACCTAATTTATCAATGGATAGTTTATTAGAAATTATGCATGGTCCTGATTTCCCTACTGGTGGTATTGTACAAGGTATTGATGGAATTAGACAAGCATTTACTACAGGTCGTGGTAAAGTTATTATTAGATCTAAAGTTGATATTGTTGATATTGCTAAAGACCAAAAACAAATTGTTATTACAGAAATTCCTTATGAAGTTAATAAAGCTACATTAGTAGGAAGAATCGAACAAATGCGTATTGATAAAACAATAGAAGATATTGTTGAAGTACGTGATGAAACAAGTGATGATATTAGAATTTGTATTGATTTGAAAAAAGGTGCAAATTATTCAACTATCCTAACTTACTTATTTAAAAATACTGATTTACAAATTTCTTATAACTATAATATGGTTGCTATTTGTAATCATAGACCTGTTTGTATGGGTGTTATTGAAATATTAAAAGCATACATTACTCATCAAAAAGATGTTATAACTAATAGAAGTAACTATGAATTAGAAAAAACTTTAAAAAGATTACATATTATTGAAGGTTTAATGAAGTTACTTGATGTAACTGATGAAGTTATTAGAATAATTAGAGGAAGTAAAAATAAAGCTGATTCTAAAGTTAACATTATTGCTGCATTTGGATTCTCTGAATTACAAGCTGAAGCAATTGTAATGTTAAATTTATATAAATTATCTTCTCAAGATATTAATGCTTTAATTGAAGAAAATAATGAATTAAATGAATATGTAGAAAAATTAAATTTAATTTTATCTAATGAAAAAGAATTATTAAAAGTAATTAAAAATGAATTAAGAGAAGTTAATAAAGCTTTAGGACATGAAAGACGTTCTGAGATTATGCATGAAGTTGAAAAATTAGAAATTAATGCTGAAGATTTAATTTCAAAAGAAGATGTTGCTGTTAACTTATCTAAAGATGGTTATATTAAACGCAGTAATATGAAATCATATTCTGCATCACAAGTATGTGGATTAAAAGATGGAGATTGTACAATATTTAGTAGAATTGTTTCTACATTAGATACACTACTTGTATTTACATCTTTAGGAAACTATATGTATATTCCTGTTCATAAAATAGAAGATACAAAATGGAAAGATATTGGTAAACATATAAATAGTATTGTTTTATTAGAACCTAAAGAACGTATCATTGATGTAATAGTTGTTAATGACTTTAACAAAGGTGGAAATATATTATTATGTACTAAATTTGGATTAATCAAACAAACTTCATTAAAAGAGTTTGAAGTACAAAGATATTCTAAAACAGTAAGAGGTATGAAAGTTTCTCCTGAAGATGAATTAGTAAGTGTATGTTATACTCATAAACCTTTAGAAGTTGCTGTTGTAACTCATAATGCAGAGTTATTAAGATTTAGAGCAAGTGATATTGCTATGTATGGTACTCAAGCATCTGGTATTAAATCAATCAATTTAAAACCTGGTGATTTTATTACATCAGCTGTTTATACAAATGTTAATAACGATATCTTATTATTAACAAAACGTGGATATGTAAAACGTATGAAAATGGATGAGTTCTCTTTATCGAAAAGAAGTAAAGCAGGATCTCATGCTATTAAATTCATAAAAGCTAATCCTCATTATATCGTTGGAGCGAAAGTATTAACTCCAAATCAATATAAAGATGCAGTTAAAGTTAATATTTGTTATTCTAAAGGTAATGATTACTTACCTGCTACAGAATTTAAATATAATGTAAGTGATGTTGGTAAAAATATTCTAAACAAAGAATTAGGTGAATGTATTAATATGTTTATTGACCATTCTATTGAAGAAGAAGTTAATGCTGATTACTTACATGAAGATATACAACCTGTGAAGAAAGTTAAACCATTGCCTAGTAGTAATTCGGTACTTTCTGATTTAGATGCTATTTTAGCAAGAGAAGGTGGATCGTTCTCTGCTGTAGATAATGCTGAAAATGAAAAAACTTCTATTCCTAAATTTGCTAAAGTAAGTTTATTTGATGACGAAGATTAATTTAAAAAAGAACTAGTATATCTAGTTCTTTTTCTTTTTAAATAAATGTTTTAACTATGCTATTTTTTAATTTTAATTGTAAAAAATTAACTTTTATGATAAACTTTAAAAAGTGCATTGAAAGGAGTTG
>JAWXUF010000053.1:0-5742 GCA_044432865.1 bacterium
TTCCTCTTGAATATAAATATTCATTTCATCTACATAATAATAATTTTCTATTTTTGTAGTTTGTATTGCTGATGCAGCTTCTGTTAAAGTTGCATTGTACATACCTTCACTGCTCCAGCATGTATAGTATAAATTTTTTACATTTACATTTGTCATTGTTGAATAAGGAGCAAATGTTGTTGTGCAGTATAAGTTCTCAATATAATCAATTGTTATGTTATTGAAAAAGTAGTTTATATAGAAATTACCTATGATAATACTTTTAAGATTAGTGTAATTATTCATATCAAATTCTTGCAGGAAAACTTTTGTATCTCCAAAATTTTGATGGAATATTGCTTCTTCTACTTCACTTGGATTTTGAACCGAAGTAGTAAAAAAGTCTGTACCATATTTCTCATATCCTACACCATCGAATTCAAAGTATGAACTATTTAATTGTTCATCTGTAGGTGCATTTGAATTTAAAAGTTGGACTTCTTCTACCGTATTAAAACTAAATACTGATGCAATTGTTATTGCTATTATTGTTACGATAAATGATAAAGCTATAATGATTTTTTTCATTTTATTTTTCCTTTCTGTTTATTTTTTTAATAAAATTAGTGCAGCATTTTATTGGGTCTTTCTTTTAAAAAAAGCAGCAATAACACAAAATTATTGCTGCTTAGTAAAAGTGGGATTGTTTAGTTATTAGTGATATTACTCTTGATTATCTTCATCTTCTGAATCTTCATAATCATATTCTGATTCAGTAAATTTAAATTCAAGTTTCATTTTCTTTAATGTTTTAACATTAAGTGTTGTTAGGTAGAAGGCTCTAATCATAGGTTCTTCTTCTGTTCCTAAGTTGATAATTAAAGCATAGTAGTAATCATCTGTGTTTTTTCTTTTAGCGTAAATAAATTCACATTCTAAATCTTTAAAGATGATTCCTCCTTTATTATCTAATTCATTTAATTGATCTCTTAATGATGCTAAATACTGTACAGCATCAAATTTTAATTCATGTTTCGGCTTCACTCTTAGGAAGTCATAGTTTTTACTGTAGTTATTTGTTGTACTTAAGTTTTTTACTAAAGCATGCGTTGTTACAGTAAAGTCTCCATTGAATGATTTGGAGATTACGCAATTTACATCGATTTTACCTTTCATCTGTAGTTTCCTCTTTCTTATTATTTTGTTTGTATTCTTGATGTTCTAAGTAATTTAGTGCTTCTTCTTCCGTAATAGTTGTTAATCTATCTGCAGCTTCTAAAGCATCTTGTACTTCTTGGGTGGATCGTCCACTTTGATTCATAGCTAGTGCAATGTATCCTTTTAATACTTTAATATTCATTTTGTTCACCTCCTGCAACCAACTGATTAAGCACTGTTTGTCGATTACATGGTTATTGTATAAAATGGTTTCACATCATTACTCTACTTGATTTTGGGTACAAAAAAAACCAATTTATCTTAATTGATAAATTGGTCTTATCTTAATTAGTTAATATATTTTTTATTATAGTTGATATATTTCTACTTAATGTTATGTGTTTTATCTTATCTTGTGCATTATATCTCACGTACGAACATTCTTTTAATATCATTGCAGCAATCATTTTAATATCTTCTTCAATATTAGCATCAATAATAATCTGTTCTGATAGATTAACAAAATAATTATAATTATCCCAACAATTATAACCTGTAGCATTAACAAACGTGTCATTTATAACATTCAAACAATCAAGTTGAAGCTGATAATCTAGCACATCAAATATTTTTTTAAAATTGTTTATTTTATAGTCAATTATTAATTCTGATATTTGTTTTTCATTTATAGCTTGTTGAACAATTGTTATTTGTTCTATATCAGAATAACCTTTACTAAGTTTTTGTAAAACTTCTTTTGTAGTTTCAGTCTCTATAGTTGCATTTATTACAGCTTCAATAGCGTTATAAATTTCTGTGTATGACTGATATCTTCTCGACGATTCTCTATCCATACACTTTTTAACAATTGAATAAAGTAAATGCTGTTGGTCAAATGTATCTCCCATTATAAAATCAATAATTTTACCAATTGAATATATATCACTTAAATGATTTGAATTTTTAAAATTTTTCAAAGTTTCTGGAGCAACAAATAAATGAGATAATTTATTACCGCTAGATGTTACAAGTGATTTTATAGTTTTATAATCTTTAGCAAAACCAAAATCACAAATCTTAACTATATTATTCATCATCAAAATATTACCTAAGTGTAAATCTCTATGGATAATATTTTTATCTAAGGCGTATTGCATTCCATTTAGAATTTGAGTTATAATATCTATTTTATTTTCTGTCTCTAACTTATTCTTTAACAAATATTCATATAATGTAGAATCGCATCTATCCATAATAAAAGAATTATTATCTTCATCGTAATTACAGACATCAACAAAATTAATATGTTCTTTTAATTGTTCCATCATTTCATATTCATACTTTAATCTTTTTTTGTCTTCTATAGTATAATTAAGTTTCAATTGTTTTTTTACTAATAGATCAGAGATAAACTCGACATTACAAATACTTCCTTCCTTTATCTCTATAGATGATTTAAACGTAGAATAATATGTATCATTGGAAATTGTAATATTTAATCTTTTACATAATGCTCTAAATTTATTAACTAAACTTTCATTCTTATGTTCAGTAAAGTTTTTATCAAAATAATTATATAAACATTCAAGAACTTTAGTCCTCTTAACATCAGTATCTATTTCAAGAAATCCATGAACGTCATTAAATTCTAACTCAGTAAAATTATAAACATATTGTTCAAAGGAAATAAACTCTGCATCATAAATAGTTTGATCCATATAATCATCATAAGTAAAACCATTATAAAAATAGTTGTCAACACCTTGTTTTTGTTCATAATACATCTGTTCTATGACGTTAATAAATAAATCATAATTTTTTTCATCTACCATTCGTAATCACTCCAATCACTTACACATATTATACCATCTTTATTTTGAAATTAGTATCCTATTTCTTCGAACCTTTTTTTCCATGTTTCGCGAAACCTATAACTCTTATTTATTATAAGTCATCCTGTACTGCATACATATCCTACCATTTTGGCATACCTATAATTCAAACTAAAAATTTATATATCCATTTTGTCGCACCTTATTTTTTCACTTTTTTAAAAATAAAAACGGCTTAGTTCAGCCGTTATTTTTCTACCTAGTTTTATTTCGAGTATCCCTATGTATCAAATAGGGACTTTTATTATCGGCTTAGGTAAAATGGAATTTTAAATATACATATATTATATGTATTATTTAAACGTTTGTAGCACATGGATACTATACGAGTAGGTATGTATCAATTAAATGAAGTTTAGTAGTATAGTATGTATCAAATAAAACAACTATTATTTTTGAAAACTGAGTAAAATGAAGCATTTATTAGGCATTGACGAAATGAAACTTCTTATATTCTCCCTAGTTAAATATCCTTCTTTATTTTGCTTGAATGAATTCAAATGATCGATGGATGACATTTTATTTAAGTTTTCTTTAACTATTTGTTTCATAGGTGCAAGAATTAATTCAAACTCTGAGACCATTATAGAATCTAATTTTTCCGTAACTATTGTTATCCCGTCTTTATTTATAATACTTGGAATCACAACAGATTTAAACCCTTGTGTTAGAAATAAGTAACCATGCATATCATCATCTTTCTTTTTTATCTTGTAAAAACTTTTTCCATTAACTTTTAATTCTTCTGAAGATAAGTATCCATATGGAGGGTATTGAATGCCAAGTGTATTCTTCTGAGAATCTTTAAATATTGATATAAATTCTAATCCCTTAACCATGTACTTTCTAAATCCTAAAACATTTCCCATTTCACATTTTTTAAAATCCGTTGTTAAAACCTTTTCTTTTGCTATCGATTCATGTCCTACAAGCATCCATTGACCAATTTTTGAAAATTTTATTGCAAAATAAAGTTCAAAACCAAGATTATTAGCATAATCAACTTTTCTTTGTAAAGTTCCTTTTGAAAATTTAAAAAAATCTTCTTCAGTATATTTACATTCAATTAAAACTTTTCTTTTACCTATAGTTACCATTATATCACTAGTATAAGAATTGAATAATTTATAGTATGTTTCATCTGGTAATGTAATTGTATCACAAATACCGCTCAAATATAGTCCAAGTAAAAATTCATATTCCTCATTGATACCTTTTATTCTACGTTCAAATTCATCAATTGTAATTCCTAATTCAGATAATACTTGATTAAATAATGATACACTTAATTTATCCCTCAATGTATTTACTGCAAGTAATTCTTGGAAATTATCCATAATATATCACTCCATTTTTTATATATTATAACACAACTAACACTAAAAAAGTAAGACTTATCCTATAAATTTATACTTTATATTTAACTCTACACTTTCATCTTTAACTTCTACTATTACTTTATATATTAACTCTTTAATATGTTCATATTTAGAATAATTTAATGAATCTATATTATTAATAAATTTAATTATTTTTTTAGATTTTTCTTTTGATTTAATATTTATAAAATTTAATGTTAATAATTCATCTTCTATTTTATTTAATTCATTAGTAATGTTTTCATTTTGTTTTTTATATTCATTATTTGTTATTTTATTACTAATCTTATCTTCAAATAAATCTTTAGCTTTATTTAGTAATTTATTTTTATTATTTATTAATCTTTGTTTATTAGACTTTTCTTTAGCATAGATATGTTTATCTATAACTGAATTGTTATTTGTTATGTTATTTATTAATTGTTTTATATCGTTATATACATAGTCTTCTAGTATTAGAGTCTTTATTTTTAATAAACATTTTGGACAATAATATACATTATTATCTTTATTCTTTCTTTCTGATAGAGCTAAAGATTTATTACATTTACTACATATAAAGAATTGATTTAAGTATTTAGTTTCTCTTTCCTTTGTTTCTTTGAATACTTTAGGTGTTTTATTGAATATTTCTTCATTGATTATAGATTGGTGGGTATTTTTAATTAATATGTTCTTTTCTTTGTTTATAGAATTCTTATTTTTAATATTTATAGTATGTCCACAATATTCATAGTCTGTTAGGATGTTTTTAATAGTTACAGTATTCCAAGCAAAAGGTTTACTTAATACTTCTTTATGATTTTGATTTATATTTATTTTTAATACTGTTAATTTATAAAAGTTAGGAGCTAATACATTATCTTCTATTAATTTGTTTTCTATTTGTTTTAAAGTATAGTTATTTAAAGCATATTGATAAATACTTCTAACTATATTAGCTGAATACTCATCTACTACTAATTTATTATTTATTTTGTTATATCCGTATTTAGGTATTTTAATTAACTTTTCTTTTTTAGCTCTTATCTCTACAGACTTTCTTACTTTCTTTTTAAGATCAGTAGAATACATTGAGTTTAAATAATTTCTAATAGGATACTCCATAGAGTCACTATTATTACTAGATGTATCAAAGTTATCACATAGTGATATAAAGCGTATATCGTTTAATTTAAATACATTTTCAATTATATCTCCAGCGTCTAAATAATTACGTGATAACCTTGATAAATCTTTTACTATTACTATGTTAAATAACTTTTTATTTAAATCAGATAACATATCTTGAAATCCAGGTCTATCTAAATTAGTACCTGTTTTAGCAATGTCTT
>JAWXUF010000054.1:0-5456 GCA_044432865.1 bacterium
ATGATATAATAATAGTAATAAAAACTAAGGAGTGATAACAATGCGAAACATCTGGCATGATATTGATAATGATCGAATCAAAAATGAAGATTTTATTGTTGTTATTGAAATCAGTAAAGGTAGCAAAAAGAAATACGAATTAGACAAAGAAACAGGAATGATTATATTAGATAGAGTACTGCATACATCTATGCATTATCCATCTAATTATGGATTCATTCCAAGAACGTACGCACAAGATAGAGACCCACTTGATGTATTAGTTTTATCTCCAGAAATAATAGACCCTTTAGTCTTAGTGAGATGTAAACCAATTGGGATAATAAAAATGATTGACGAAGATTTTATTGATGAGAAAATAATTGCTGTACCATATAACGACCCAACAATGTGTAGTTATAATGATATTAGTGAATTACCTAAACATCAATTTGATGAAATATCTCATTTCTTTAGAGTGTATAAAGAATTAGAAAATAAAGAAACTGTAGTCCTAGAAACACTAGGAAGACAAGATGCTGTAGAAGTAATCAAAGAATGTATTAAAGAATATGAAAATTTATATATAAAATAGGAGAAATTAAAAATGAGTTTACAAGCAGGAATAGTAGGATTACCGAATGTTGGGAAGTCAACATTATTTAACGCAATAACAAAAGCGAAAGTAGAAGCAGCAAATTACCCATTTGCTACAATTGAACCAAACGTAGGAGTTGTAGAAGTACCTGATACTAGATTAGATGAATTAATGAAAATTTATCAACCTAAAAGAACTGTACCAACGACTTTTGAATTCACAGATATCGCTGGATTAGTAAAAGGAGCATCAAAAGGAGAAGGTTTAGGAAATCAATTCCTTGCTAATATTCGTCAAGTAGATGCAATTGTACAAGTTGTTAGATGTTTTGAAGATAAAAACATTATCCATGTTGAAGGTGGAGTAGATCCATTAAGAGACATTGATATTATTAATTTAGAATTAATTTTATCTGATTTAGAAGTTGTACAAAAAAGAATTCCTAAAATTGAAAAGAAAGCAGCATCTAAAACTGATGATGCTCATATCGAACTAGCAATTTTAAAGAAATTAGAAAAAGTATTATTAGATGGTGAATTTGCATCAACTATTGAACTTGATGAAGCTGAAGAAAAATTAATTTCTAACTTCTGTTTCTTAACAAAAAAACCAATGATGTTTGTTGCGAATGTTGCTGAAGGTGATTTAGCTAATTTACAAGGAAATCCTCATTATGTAAACTTATGTAAGTTTGCTGAAGAAAGAGGACAAAAAGTTATTCCTATTTCTGCACAAATTGAATGTGAATTACAAGAATTAGATGATGAAGAACGTGAAATGTTCTTAGATGATTTAAAAATTACAGAACCAGGATTAAATGTTTTAATTAGAGAAGCATATTCATTATTAGGATTTGCTACATACTTTACAGCAGGTGTACAAGAAGTAAGAGCTTGGACATTTATTAAAGGTATGAAAGCTCCTCAATGTGCTGGTGTTATTCATACTGACTTCGAAAGAGGATTTATTAGAGCAGAAACTGTTGCTTATAATGATTTAATAGAAGCAACTAACATGAACCAAGCAAAAGCTAATGGTAAAGTTAGACAAGAAGGAAAAGAATATGTAGTTGTTGATGGAGACATCATCTTATTCAAATTTAATGTTTAATATTTTATTTGATGGAGATTCAATAACAGCATGTTATGATGTATTAACAAATGAAGATACATTAAATGGATTTCCATTAATAATAAAAAATAGTATTAATTGTAATTATAAAAATGTTGCTGTATCAGGTAGTACTTCAACTGATTTACTAAATAGATTAAAAAATAATATATTAGATAACTTTATTCCAGACATCTACATCATTCAAACTGGTGCAAATGATGCCTGGAATAAAATTAAATATAATATTGAAGTAACAAACGAACAATACTACAATAATTTAGTTAATATTATAAATTTTATAAAACAATTAAATCCTAATGTTGTAATTATTATTCAAACAATTGTCACAACAAATAAATCATTACTATTAAAAGAAATAAAAGATAAAAATGATATTATAAAAAAAATAGCAATTCAATTAGAATGTAGCTTAATAGATAACTTTTCATTATTTAGTAATGAAGATATATATGATGATGAAGTACATTATAAAGAAAGTTTTCATGAAAGAATTGCTGATGAAATAAAAATATGTTTAAAGGAGAAATGTTTATGCGTGTAAGAGGCGGATCTATAGGTACTCTTGTTTTTATGTTAATATTTGGTTTTTTCTTTATGATTTTATCATTATCAATTGCATATTCTTCATATGTTGTTAGTTGTCTTGAGATTGGTAATATTGAAACTGAAAATAGTATTCTAATGGAATGTGAAGTAGATGGTCAAATATCATATAACTATGGTGAGTACAAAGTATACTTTACATATACATTTGATGGTAAATATAAAGCAGGGAATATATCTGAGGAAAATCCTAATTTAAGTTCTGATAAAAAAACTGTATTTGTATACATTGATTCACTTACAGGAGATGTAATAAATGAAGAATATTCAACATTTTCATTTGTTAAATTTATTCCTAGTGCATTACCAATTATTGGATTCATGGTAATTTGGAATGGTGCACTTATATTTATGATTGTAAATAGTAGAAAAAATAAAAAAGGTAATAGACGTTCTTCAAGTTATAATTCATACAATGAAGTGAATAATTCACAATTTGGTAGATACACTAAACCAACAGAATATAGTAATAATAGTAACAATGAAACAAAAAAAGAAATTGATGATAATGATCCATTTGCGGATTTTTATAATAAAAAATAATTCATGCTTTTAAAAACGTTAGAAGTCAAATTTTAAAAGCATTGTATCAAAACGACTTCAAAAATAAATTAAAGGAGATAGTATATGAGTAAGTTAAATTTATTTCAAAAAGTTTTAGAAACTTGTTTAACAACAGGTGGAGATTTTGCTGAGATCTTTTATGAAGATACATTAGCAAATTCGATTTCATTAGATTCTAATGAAATTAAAGGAAGTACATCAAGTAATGTTTATGGATGTGGTATTAGAATTCTTAAAGGAATTCAAGAAGTATATGGATATACAAATGATGCTACAGAAGAAGGATTAGAAAAATTAGCTAAAAAATTAGCAAGTAATTTCTCTGAAGCTCCTATTAAATATGAATTTAAATTAGAAAAAGTAAAACATAAAGAAGTTATAAATGAACAAAAAGTTGCATTAGTAAATACTCCTTTAAAAAGTAAAGTTAAATTTATGAACGCAATGAATCAAGAAGCTTATGCTGTTAGTGATAAAGTAAAACAAGTAATGGTTGGATTTACTGACACTACACAAAAAGTTATCATTGCTAATACATTAGGTAAATATAGCGAAGGTTATAGATTTACTTCAAGATATACTATAAGTGTTGTTGCTAGTGATGGTACTCGTACTGAAACAATGAATGAATCATTAGGTGGAGCATTTGTATTCTCTAAATATAAAGAATCAACATTAAGAGAATTAGCAAAATCAGTTGCTAATTCAGCTGTTGAATTATTATCATCAATTGAAATGGTTGGTGGGGTATATGATGTAGTAATCCATAATGCATTTGGTGGGGTTATTTTCCATGAAGCTTGTGGTCACTCATTAGAAGCAACAGGTGTTGCTAAAGGATTATCAGTATTTGCTGGTAAAATGGGAGAAAAAATTGCTGCTGATTGTGTAACTGCAATTGATGAAGGTAATATTAATGATGAATGGGGAAGTCTTGCTTTTGATGATGAAGGTAATACTACTAAGAAAAATGTATTAATCGAAAATGGGATTTTAAAATCTTATATGGTAGATTATAGAAACTCAAGAAAAATGAATCATGCAATTACTGGTAATGGTAGAAGACAATCATATAGATTCTCTCCAACAAGCCGTATGACTAATACTTATATTGCTAATGGTGATAGTACTTATGAAGAAATTATTGCTAATACTAAATCAGGATTCTTTGCTGAAAAAATGGGTGGAGGATCTGTAAATCCTGCTACAGGAGAATATAACTTCTCTGTTGCAAAAGGATATTTAATTGAAGATGGTAAATTAACACAAGTTGTTAAAGGTGCTACTTTAATTGGTAGTGGTGCAAATACATTACTAAATGTTGATATGGTTGCTGATAACTGTTCATTTGGTTATGGTATGTGTGGATCAATGAGTGGATCTATTGCTGCTTGTGTAGGTCAACCTACTATTAGAGTTAAAAATATGACTATTGGTGGAAATGGAGTGAAGAAATAATGAATTTTAATTTATTACAAGAACGTGCTTTAGCAAAAGGGTTCAAATCAATCGAGATTTATCAAGTTAAAAAAAGTGGTGCAGATATTAAAGTATTTAACAAAGAAGTTCAAAGTTCTACTACATATGAAACAAATGTATGTGCTGTACGTGGTGTATACAAGAAAAAAGTTGGATTATTTTACACTGAAAACTTAGTAGATGATTCAAATATAGATGCAATTTTAGATGCTATTATTGTTAATACTTCAGTAATTAATACTAAAGAACCATCATTCTTTTATAAAGGTGATAAAAAATATAAAGAATTAGAAGTAGTAAAATCTAATTTCCATGAATTTTCTATGAAACAAAAAACAGATTTATGTTTTGAAGTAGAAAATGCAGTTTTAACTAAACATAAAACAGTTACTTCAAGTAATGTTTCTTATAGTGAATCTACTACAAGTGTTACTATTAAAAATTCAAATGGATTAAATTTAACAAGAGAAGATTCATATGCTACATTATTTGCTGATGCAGTATGTAGAAATTCTAAAGATGTAAAAAATGGATATGATTACCAAGTAGTATTTGATTTTAATGAATTCAATCCTGCTAAATTAGCAAAAGGTGCAGTTGATTTAACAGTTAAATCATTAAATGCAACTTCAATTGAATCAAATAAATATAAAGTAATTTTAGATGCATCAGCTGCTTCTAATTTATTACAAGTATTTTCTAACAATTTCTCAGCAGCAGCTTTATTAAAGAAAACTACATTCTTAGCAGATGAATTAGGTAATAAAGTATTTGGTGATAATATTACTATTGTTGATGATCCTTTATTCAAAAAAGCATTATCAAAATCAACTTTTGATGATGAAGGTGTTAAAGCATCTAAAACTACATTAGTAGAAAATGGTGTATTTAAAAACTTCATGCATAACTTAAAAACTGCTAAAATGTTAAAAGCTAAATCAACATCAAATGGATTTAAACCAAGTGTTGCAGCAGCTGTTAGTGTTATGCCTTCAAATTTATATTTAAAACCAGGTAAAAACAAAGTTAAGGATTTATATGCATCTTGTCAAAATGGTGTATTAATTAGATCATTAGCTGGTTTACATTCAGGTGTTAA
>JAWXUF010000055.1:0-5369 GCA_044432865.1 bacterium
TGTTGATTGACTCTTTAGCGAATATATATCCAATAATAATGAAGTTAAAACCAATGTTAATAGTGAATAATATACCTAGTGTCAAATATGATAATATCTTCGATAATATCAATAAAGATGATTCTAAAAAACTTTCAAAGGATATAAATGATGATAAAAAATTATTAGTTGTTTCTTCTAGTGATCCTATGAAGTCATCTACTACTGTGTTATTTTTATCTACATATATATCAAAAAAAGTTTTAATTTTTTCAGATGAGAATACTTCTTTAATTCTGTTAATACCATAAGAGAAATTATTTAAATTAAATAATATCAGTGTAGCAATTAATGCTACAACTGATACTATTGTAATTATTACAATTCTTTTCTTCATTAAAACAAGAATCCTATTATTAATTTAATTATTGCTATTACTATTTTAATTATCTTTATTATTATGAATAATGATATTAGTATAACAATACATTTAATTATTGGGTTTGTTTCTATTAGGTCAAAAATTGTATCAAAGCTGATTGTGAATAAGAAATTAGTGATGATATAAATCACTTAGTTTCTCCACTGGTTCCTGAAGGCTTATTAGATTTTTTAGAAATTTCTTTTATTTGCTTAACATGCTCTTCATAATCTTTCTTCTTAGATTTATAAACAATATCATTAATACTTCGATCATATGTATTTTTTAATTTCTCAAGATTTTTTTGTTTTTTAATCTCAGCTTTTTCAATCTTTTCATTAATAAGATTTTCATTGATTTTTATTTCTTTCTCTTTTGATATATCTGTATTTATTTTATAATTCTCTTTTGCTTCTTTTAACTTTTGCTTTTGTCTACGTTTCTCTTGCTTAAGTCTTAGTTTAGCTTCTTTATCGGTTCTAGGAACATAAGTTTTTTCTTCTTGCTTAGGTTCTTCCTTTTTCTGATAAGGTTGCTGCATTGGCATAAACATTGGGAACATATAAGGGAAAGGAGCTTGTGGAACCATATTATTAGAATTGTTATTTTCTTGAACTTTTGGTTCTGTCTTTTTCCCTATAGGAACACCCTTGACGAATTTTATTAAGATTTGTATTATCTTAATAATAAATGAGACTATATAGATTACTGCAATAACACATAGAAATATAAGAACTAATTTTGTAGCTAATACTATTGCATCCCATCCATTTGAAAAGAAGTTTTGGATATTATCTAATATATCCCAAAATCCATCAGTTTCAGTATTTGTGATTAGTGTTGGATCGAATATGCTTACAGTAGTTCCATCTACAGTATCCATGTATACTGGCACATCATATTCTTGTCCAGTCATAATAAAGTTTAGTCTTAAAACTTCAAAGTCTGAAATTTTTTGATAGTCTTCTTCTGGTTGTGTTGATTTATCAAACCAATTCCAACCATTAGAATCATAATTTAAGTGCATTTTATATTTGTAAATAGTGTTACCATTATAGGCAGCATATGAACCTTCTTCGAATCCTTGATATTTAGATAAACCGAACAGTCCTCCACCAACAACTTCTGTAGTAAGTGATTTTACAATTGATATTTCTCCTGACTTCGCCCATAGTTGATACCATTTTTTATCATCAGAATCTAGTTTATATGAAACATCTACTCTGTATACTCTATCAATATCGATTGGTGTATTAAAGAATACTTGATGATAGTAACCACCAAAATTCAAATCATAATAAGATTGTGCAACACAATCATCTATAATTGCATATGATAATGTACAAAGTTGAAGTATATCTCTTTCGTTATATTTAGGTACAACTTTAAAATCAAAATTAGCTTCTTTTTTCATCTCAAAATTATATTGACCTGTTGTATCAGTTGCATAGTTAGGATCTAATCTAGCTTTAAAATTTGTAATATCATATTTTGAAGTATTAAAGTCTACTCCTTTATAATGCCAATCATCTATTGAGGTATGTATTTGTGTTGCATGTACATAAGTTCCTGTACCATACCCCCATGATGTAGTATTGAAATTGTATTGTTTACCATTAGCGGCTATATCTGTATAAGTTTTTCCATTACATGTAAATTCATATATACCAAATGATGAACTACTTGTTTTATCACTAGTCCATAGTAAGTATAATCTACCAAAATCATCTACCCAATCATCTTGTGGATCTTCTGAAGAACAGTCCCAATATAATCCAACGTAGGCATTTGGTTCTAAATAACCAGGTGATAAATCCAATGATCCTAATACTCTATCAAAAAATTCATCCGGATACTCAAATATTGTACGAGATTGTACATTGTTTGAGTATAAGCTTATTGCTTCACCACCAGAAGCGGATGCTCCTGTAGGTGATGAAATAATTGTAAATATTGTAATTATTAATAATATAAGTTTTTTCATATTACACCTCTAGTTAATAAAAAAATATATTACTTTCTTTATGATTTTAAAAACACCGAAGCATAACAAAATGATTATTACTACTGAAACTGATGTAAATATAGTTGCTAAAATTGTATTATTTTCAATCTTATCTTTTAAATCATCAAAAAAATTATTATTTCCATCAGATTCAGTACTTAGTGATTTTTTCTCTACAAAATCAAGTGATTTTTTATTAAATTGTGAGTAAATACTTGGGAATTTAATAGTTGCATTAGATACAACATTAATATCATCTAAAACTATGATATTCATTGTATATGTGTATGTATTTGTATTCCACAAGTAATTACTTGTTTTAGAAATAGTTTGTTCTTTTGTTAAATCATGTACTTCAAAATCTAAATAATCAAACATAATATATGGAAATAAAGTTGTATATGCTTGATATATATCATCTGCTGTATATCCATTATTTTGAGTTTCAATTATTAAATTATAATAATGTAATTCAGTTGAATGTACAGATATAAATTCTAAATTTGTATTAATTATTTCATACATGATTGTTATGAAGCTTCCAATTATTTCTCCGTCTTTTGTTAACCTAACAGATAAATAACCTTCTGTTGAAACTTCTATATTAAAGTCATAATCAAGGAAATTAGAAAGTGGTTTACCATTATCTAACAACATATAAAGTGAAGCTATATTAATTACTTCTTCGATAGTATAGTTAGATGTGTAAAATATTTGTGTAACTAAATTGACACCTTCTAACAAATCTGATGTATCAACATATGTTTCATCATTTTCTATTTCTCCAGTAATTATTCCTTCATAATTCGTTACTGTTGATTTTAATTTATTTTTGTTAACAATATTTACAGTACCATAATGAGTATCTACATTTAAATAATCAACTTTAAAGATAACTTTAGTACTGTATAAAAATTCATCAAATAGCAATGTAGTTTGAATTTCGCTCATCTTTGGTTCGTTTACTAAGTTTGTTGAAAACATTTTACTTTGGTATGTGATATCAGTATTTAATCCATCATATACTTTAAAAACCTCATCCATTGTAACTCCAGTGTTGCTTACATCTGTAATGATATAAGTGAAATGAAAGTCTTGGTTTGTTAATGCTATGAATGGTAAATTTGAATTTTCTACTAAATAAATATTTACTGTTTGTTCTACTAATACTACATTATCTTTAATAGCAGTATATATAATTACTCCATCTTTTAATGTTACAGTAGTTTTAATTGAACCATCATATACAAATACTCTAGAGTTATCATGAAGTAACATTGAATCAACTACTACTTTTAATACTCTTTCTAGAGAATAATGCTCTGTATAGTAAATTTCATTTAACACTTGATATCCATTTGATAATTCTGTTGTATCTACATATGTAGGTGGCGTATATTCTTCAAATACAGCTTCTAGTACTGTGTCTTCTCTAAGAGGATAATAGAAATTATATAATTGTCCATCAACATACCATCCAATAAATTTATATCCTTCTTTAGTAGGATCTGCTGGTTGTGTTGGTATTGAATCATATTCTTCAGTGATTGATTCATATAATTCACTATCAACCATATAATCAATTGTAATGTAGTTAGTTTCTTCTAGTTCAAAACTAGTATCTTTAATATCGAAAGTAACTAGATGTATAATATCAAATGCTATATAAACTGATTCTTCATTGTAATATTCTTTATCTAAATTTACTGTTTCATATAAAGAGTAATAAGATGTCCCAATATCATCACAGTTTGATAAGAAGTCTAATAGTAAGTCTTCGTTAGTTACACCATCCATAAATCCTGATATAATTATTAATTTTCCCCCATAACAAATGTATGGAATCGCATATTCAAATTCTGATGAAACAGTACATATTTTAAATTTGTATTCTGTTGATGTATTAGCTGTTATAAAAGTAATTTCATATTCAGTAACTTTTAAATATTGATAAGTTGTTATATATGAATATGATCCTTCTAAAGTTTCCCCATCATCATTGATTAAATGTTTCATTGCATTATCAAATAATAAATCTAGCATTACTGAATCATTAATATAGATTGATACATTTTCAGCTATGAAGATATTTGATTCATAAAATCCTTCAATTTTATTTTCTTCTAATTGTTTAGTAATAGATGAATTTGATTCTAGTGTTATACCAGATTCTAATGCAGTTAATATACCTGTTTCGATTTCATCAAGTGTATAATCAAAATCATCTACTATGTAATCATTACCATCAAAAGATGTATAAGTTTGTTCTATTGAATACTCTGATTGATTATAATATTCTACTTTAGGAAATAAAGAAGAATTTAAAATAATCAATTCATACTTCTCTGCATATTCATATGGAATGTATATTTTTTCAATTGAATTTGGTGCTGAGTATAATGATAATTCAGCTTGTCCTTCTAGATAGTAATATCTAATTGCTTTAGTATTATTTAATGCACCAAAATACTTATATGTTGAATCAATATAATTAGAAAGTACTACTTCGTTTAAAGATCCGTAACATCTAATCCATGATGTATTTAAAGCTACTAAAGTTAAATCTGGAGTATCATAATACCAATCAATTTTATTTGAAAATTGCATATCAATTTTAGATACTCTATCATCGTAGTCAACTATATTAATTGACGCATCAGGAACATTCATATATGTTGTACCTACGACATAATTTGTTGTAGCAAGTACATTTTGATTTATATCTAAGTGTTCACTTGTTAATAGTTTATCTTTTGAATATTCTAAGTCATTTAGAGTTAGTTCTTGAAATGTTATTGGAGCATTTATTGCATTTAATAAATTCATTTCATTAAGTGAATTTACTTCCTCTTGAATATAAATATTCATTTCATCTACATAATAATAATTTTCTATTTTTGTAGTTTGTATTGCTGATGCAGCTTCTGTTAAAGTTGCATTGTACATACCTTCACTGCTCCAGCA
>JAWXUF010000056.1:0-5342 GCA_044432865.1 bacterium
CAGAGGCTGTTTTTAGTTGTAGGATAAAATATTAATAAATGGGGAAATTTATTATTTTTCCCCATTTATTAAACTTTCTTTTCAGTATGTGCAAAAAATGCACATACTTGTTATTTATATAAGTTGTTGAGTATGTTCCAAAATGGAACACACTGATTGATTTAAATAAAAACTACCCTAAAATTAATTAGAGTAGTAATTTCTTCTATTGGGATTTCTTTTTGTAGTGTTACCCTCACACTATGTCTTCTATCGGGATTTCTTTATGCAGTGTTACCCTCGCACTGTATCTTCAATAATATTATAACATATTTAATCAAAGATTCAAGAGTTTAGAAGAAATCTATAATATTCTATGCACAATTTTCAAAAATATTACTTTAATCCAATCTCTATATGAAAATATTTTAATGTTGAATATTTATTTAACAAATTATATTCATAACTATATTTTACAGGATCATTAATCACCTTTTTATACTTGTCCAGAAATTCTTTGAATTTCTTTTCTATAAAAAAATGTTTATTAGATATTTCTAAATATTCTTTATTATCAATAGTTGCTGTAGTATTAAAATCAATATATTTTAATTCATTTACAATAACAGCTTTAGAAAAATCTAGACCTGTTGATGAGTTAGTAATTCTATTTGTATTTTTAAACTTATAGCAATATTTATGCTGTATATTTGTTCTAAGTGGTATAGCAAAAGTATTACTATCTATTTTAACTAACAAGATTGCATATGGTCTTCCATCCTTTGCACATATCTCAGGATAAATAACACTAGTATACTTTTGGTAGAACGCTTGTGTTAAAAATCTTAATTCAATATTTTTCATATAACCGCACTCATTACATTTCATTACTTTCTTTTAGATTTTTTTCTTCATCATGAATTCTCTTTTTAAATAATATATGTGAAATATCCGGTGAAAATGAAATAGTAGACCTGAATTTGTAAATTTGTTTAGAATATTCATTGATATCATCGCAAGTATGAGTTCCACTAAATCCTTCAACTATTTTACTTTTCATATATGTATTTACTATAATTTCTTTTAAAGGAGAGAAAACAGTTACAATTAACAATGAAATATTTAATAGAAAATAAGAAAGGGAATCATTTGATTGAAACCATATTATTACCATAGGTATAATTAATAAAAAAAATGTCAAAAAAATTATACTATACGAAGCTAATTTTTTACTCCATCTCAAACAAACATCGTAGTTACTTCTAATTAAATATATTTTATTCCCATTACAATAGTTATACCAATCTCTAAAATCATTAATTTTTTTATTATACAACTTACTTTTTCTTTTTTTCAAACATAAAGCTGATGCTATATATTTTTTTTGATCGAAATTTGAATTTAATCCGACTGAAAAAAGTCTATCATCAAAAATTCCAGTAAAATTAGCACCTTTGATGAAACACTCTTTACAAAACTTAATAAATAAATTCACAATGAAAAATACAACTAATGACATCACTATATTGACAGCGGACATGTTTAAGGATAATTCAAAATGAATATTAATAACATCAATAAAAGATGAACTAATCCATTGGATTAAAACAGCAAGTATAATACAATAAATATATCTATTACCTTTATTATAATAAATATATTTAGCAAAAAGCAATTTTATATTTTTATCATCATTTTGAGATTCACTAATATCAATATAATCTTTATCCATTTTTCATTCCCTCTCTTCTTTTTATTGAAATACAATTTTTAATTTCTGCTACAACTGCTTGTCCAACTACCCTCTTCGTCATTTTCGAAAGAATTTTAATTATTTTATTGTCTTTTTGAGTAATATTTTTTTAAATCACACCTTCGATATCAGTAATATCTAAATATTCATTTAAAGCTTCATAAATACCTTGTTGATAATGTGATCTTTCACCATATAACGGCTCGTCAAAACATACAAAATACTCATACTGTAATACAAAAGGAAGAAAAAAATTATCAAACCATTTTACTAGGTCATAATCGTTTTTTCCTAAAAAAACACGCTGAATAAAACTAACTTCTAAACATAGTGTATTATCCTTATTTATATGAGGATAAAAATGCTCCATGCCTCTGGTAACTTTAATTTTAGGTATTACATTTGAATTAACCATATTTTTTTCTATTTCAATATGTAAACTATAGTTTTTACATACAGAAAAGTTCTCATGTTTTATATTAATAAAAATTATACCACTTAAAATAAACGTTTTATCACTTTCAGAAATATTTGCAAAAATATGGTTTTTTAATTTTTTAATTTTTTCAATCATTTTTCCAAGGTTTATTAAAGGTATTAATTTCTTTTGCAGTTTCATTTGTAAGTCCGAGCATATTTAGAATAGTAGCTCTTTCATTTATTTCAGGTATGCTTTTTTCAATAGATTTAATCCATTTGTTAAAGGTTTCGAAATCATTATCACTAGACCATGAATCAACAAGATTATCTAAACCATTTGCCGGATTCAATAAATTCCACTTACCATGAGAATCTTTGAAAAGAATATTAGGATTACTATGTAGAGATGCCATAAATTGTACTATCTCTCTAAACATACTTTCTAAATTCACAAAATGTTTTTTATACTTACACGCTGTTGCAGCTAAAACGCAAATTGCACCAGAAATAGGTTTATTTACGTCTTTTTTATTTTGATAATATACATCCCTATTTCTTTTTAACAACATAATACATTTTTGTAAATTAGTTATAATATACTCATCTGGTATATCTTCATAAGAAGAGTAATTCAAATAAGAATCATTAAATGTGATGGATTTTGTATGACTTTCATCTAACAATAATATATCCTTATTTATTTCATCAAACCATAACTTTAAACCTTTTGGGTTACTATTAATATACCTGAAATTACTTTCGCACTTACTTGGTATCAAAATACTTGATGAAGCAAATTGACTAAATTCTGTTTTTTGTGATATTTCAAGAATTTTCTCACTACTTGGTGATACAGCGGGTATTATATCAATTAAAAAATTGTATCCACACATTTTATATTCTAATGAAAAACCATTATCATGTTCTTTAAGTAATTCCTTATAGTCATCACTTTCATTTAATAGTCTTTTTATTTTTTCCATCAATTTTTTAGGATACGAATTTTCATCATGCTTAATTTCACAAATCAAATCAATATCAAATCCCTCTTTATTTATCGGTTTTGTTATAGCACCATACGCAAAAGATCCTTGAGGATATATCTCACACTCTATATCTTTAGATACTAAGAATTCAGCTAGATTCTTATAATGCGTCCCAGCTTCAAAGTACATTCTCTTTGTTATAGCAATTTTTTCAATTTCTTTATCAATATTTATCATCTTATCTCCTCCTATTATTCATTCATATTTGCTAATTCCTTTAATTTTTTTATTTCGTGTAATCTTGTTTTAAACATTTCTTCGTTCACATCATTAAGTGTTAACAACCCCAGTTTTTCTAATGAGAATACCTTGAAATAATTTGTAAATGACTTCTTTTCAGAGTCAATTAAATCATCGTAGTCATATACAATCGGATTATTAATACAGTAAAAATATTTTGCAACATTATAAAATATAGGTTCTTTTCTTTTATTAGTTATTAGCATTTTAATAAAATATTCGCTATACTCATCAATATCAAATTCATTTTCTACAAGTAGATTTATCAAAGAAAATATCTTTTCGGTTTTTTCAATCGAAAGTTCAAAAGTCCCATTTACTTTATCTCTATTTACAGTTCTTTTCAAAATCATATAAATACTTTTAAATTCGAATTCATCTAACTGCACTAAAAATAATTTTTTGAAAATCAGGTTATATTTATCCTTAGGGAGTTTTTTTTCATTTTCAAAAATATCAATATAAGTATTCATAGTATTACGTGACAATTGAAAATCATTAGCAAAATCATTTGTTGTAATTGAATTTTTTTTTAATATTTCTTTAATATTTACATTTGAATTCATCGACATCCACCTCTTACACACTAATAATACAATATACTGCGTTCAATTTCAAGTATTTTTGAACAAAAAAGCGTCAATTTCTTTTAACTTTGACACTTTGTATATTTTTTTGACATATTTTTACCTTTTAAATTTGTAGGATATTTGTAAACTATGTCTTTTCCTATCAACTTTCTCTATAATAATTCTTTCAATAAATAATTTAAATATAGATAAATCCTCCTCACTATACCTAACATTTAAATTTTTTATTGAATTAATAAAATGTTCTATTTCTTTATTACTTATTTTATTTTTATTAGATTCTTTCTTAGTTAACTTAATATTATTTTCTATTTTTAATATTTCATTATTTAATTCATCTAAATTACTATTATAAATTCCTTCAGTAATATTTCCACTTATGAAACTCTCAAATAAATTAGTTATTTTAATATCTAATTTATCTTTAATAACAATTAAATCATTTAAATTAGCTAACTCTTTATTATCTCCTAAAAACTTTTTCTTAACTTCATTCTTATCAACATTACAATTATGAATTAATTCTTCTAAATCTTGCTTTAACACTTCATTTATATTTTTAGAATAAATAATATACTTCTTACATTTACCACACATATAAACTTTTCTACTTACGTCATATCTTAATTTACAATTACATTTATAACAATATAGAAAATCTAATCTATCTAGATTTGTTTTTCTACTAAAATCAATTTTATTATTCAACTTTTTTTCCTGAACTTTATTAAATGTTTCATCATCTATTATTTTCGGAATAGCATCTTTAATTTCTACTACATCTAAATTCTTTGTTTTTATTTTATTCTTAATAGTATATTCTCTATTTACAGCTACACCATTATATTCTTTATTTGCTAATATTTTATTTATTCTAGCTTCTTGCCAATGATATGGATCAAACTCTTCTACGCTCTTACCTCTAAAGTATCTATTAGTTCCTGTCTTTAAATAATAATCATATGCACTATTATATATTTTATTTTCTCTTAAATATTTACTTATTCTTAATGCACTATATCCTTCTAAATACATTTTAAATATTAACCTTACAACATCCGCCTGCTTCTCATTTACTACTACTTGTCCATCCACTTTCTCTAACCCATATATACACCCAGCACTCATATAACCTAACTCTGCTCTTCTTTTATTAGCAAACCTTATCTTATTACCAATATCCTTTATGTACATATCATTTAACCATATCTTAATAGCAAAACTATGATCATCATTATATGTTAGTGAATCATAATTATCACCTGTAGCTATAAACCTTATATTGTTACTAGGAAATACATTCTCAATGTAATT
>JAWXUF010000057.1:0-5223 GCA_044432865.1 bacterium
ATAATACTTCTTAAAATACAAAACAGTAAATTCCATTGTAGTATTGCGGAATTTACTGTTTCATTTTATAATACTAATTTTAATTTTTAAAAAACGGAATTTAGTTTTTCATTCAAGGAATAATTTTTTAGATATTAAAAAAGGTCGTTTTTTAGTTAAAAACAACAAAAAAAGATAGAAAGTAACATTTTAAATTACTTTCTATCTTTTTTCTTAAAATTCGCAGTTTTTTGGAGTTCTTGGGAAAGGAATTACGTCTCTAATGTTTTCAACACCTGTTAAATACATAATCATTCTTTCAAATCCCATACCAAATCCTGAATGTACACATCCACCATATCTTCTAGTATCTAGATACCAAGACATCTCTTCAGGGCACACATTAAATTGTTTCATTCTTTCTAATAAAACATCTAATCTTTCTTCTCTTTGTGATCCACCAACTAATTCTCCTGCACCAGGTACTAATAAATCTACAGCAGCAACTGTTTCTTTATCATCATTTAATCTCATATAAAATGCTTTAATACCCTCAGGCCAATTTGTAACAAATACAGGACATTTGAAATGAACTTCTGTTAAATATTTTTCATGTTCTGTTGCTAAATCTTCTCCATGTTTAGGAAGATTATCAAATTTTTGTTTAGAATTTATTAATATATCGATTGCATCTTTATGTGTTACTTGTTTAAAATTAGAATTTAATACACTATTTAATCTATTTAATAATCCTTTTTCAACAAATCCATCAAAGAATTGCATTTCGCTTGGACAATGTTCTAATACATATTTAATAATATATTTAATCATTGATTCAATTAATTCCATATTTTCATTTAAATCAGCAAATGCAATTTCAGGTTCAATCATCCAAAACTCACTTGCATGTCTTGTTGTATTTGAATTTTCAGCTCTAAATGTAGGACCAAATGTATAAACATCTCTAAATGCCATAGCAAATAATTCAGCTTCTAATTGTCCTGTAACAGTAAGATTAGCTTCTTTTCCAAAGAAATCTTTTTTATAATCTATTTCTTTTTCTTCATTTCTTGGTAATTTATCTAAATCTAGAGTTGTTATTTTAAATGTTTCTCCAGCACCTTCACCATCATTAGCTGTAATTAATGGAGAATGAACATAAATGAAATCTTGATCTTGGAAAAATTTATGAATAGCATACGCAGCAACACTTCTTACTCTAAATACTGCACTAAATAAATTTGTTCTTGGTCTTAAATGAGCAACTTCTCTTAAAAACTCTCTTGTATGTCTTTTAGGTTGAATCGGATAATCTTCTGGAGAATCTCCTAATAATTCTACATTTGTTGCTAATATTTCAAAAGGTTGTTTAGCATCTGGAGTTACTTTGATAGTCCCCTCTACTAAAACTGATGAACCTACTCTAATTTTAGTAATATTAGAAAAGTTTGATAATTTGTTATCATAAACAACTTGAACAACTTCGAAAGCTGTACCATCATTTAAATTAATAAATCCAAATTCCTTTTGATCTCTATTACCTCTTACCCAACCAAATAACTTTATTTGTTTACCATCTAACTCTTTGTAACTACTTAATAATTTTCTAACTGATTGTTTCATAATATTTCCTCCTATAAAATAAAAAAATGGTACCTATTTTAAAGGGACGTCAAAGACGTGGTACCACCCTATTTCGATAAATAATATTTATCCTCAATTACTTTAACGCAGTCAACGGATAGTTCTACTTAATTTCCTCTATCACTCTAAGATGTTATTCAATATATTTATTTTATTAACTTTCACCATAATGTTAACTCTCTAGAAAAATAATATATATTTACTTCTTCTTATCATCGCTTTATTTTATTATAGCATATTAATTATTATACGCAAGTATTAATATTTTATTCAAATAACATAATGTTGTTGTTATGCAATTATTTAAATAGTTGGTATTATAATATCTTGCATATCGATAACATTTATTTCAACTGTATTAACTACATTATTTACTGTAAATGTTTGTAATAAACTTACTAATTGAGATTCTACAATTACAAGTTCATAATCATAAAATACATAATCATTATACGAAGAGAATGTTATTAACTCTTCACTATATGTATAATATTTTACACTATTATAATCTACATCTAGATATAACTCTAGTTCATTCACTTCAGTCTTTAATTCATCTAACATAGCAAGTCCATCAGCATCTGTTAGTTCTATTATAATTGGATTCCCTTTATTTACATATAAATAATATTTAGAATCTACCTTATATACAACACTCACTTCTTCTTTATTATCATATTTCTTTATTGTTTTAATATAATCATTTTTTTCACTTATAACATATGTATAATTCACTTCAGTATTTTTATTTGAAATTGTAACATCTAATGTTACTTCACTTGTATTAAATGTAGTGTTAGATAAAATACTTTCTAATGTTGGTGGGGTAGTTAATTTTATATATACATAACTACACGCTGAAATAATACATACTAATATAAATATAAAAGCTTTTCCTTTATTACTTATTTTATTTTTTCTCATTACATTCACCTATATATAACTTTCTAAGTCGTATATATTTCCATTTAATATATCATCTAGAAATTTATAATCTTTATAGAATTCAAATATTACATATAATTCTTCTTCTGTGTAACTACTTAATGTAATATATATTTTATAATATTCATCTAATTTAGAATACATTGAAGATAATGCTTGTTGCTCTGTTGATAATTTATTATATAATACAAATCCTATTGCTATACTTGATAATGAATCAGCATTAATATTTGAATCAATCGAATCAATATAACTATCAAAGTTTTCTACTTGTTGATAATCTTTATCAATTCCGTCTCCCCATACCATATCAGCATATTCAGGATGGTCTACAAATGGGTTTCTATTTTTTTGATAAGAATATATTACATCATTACGGTATCTTTCTTGATCATCTACAGGATCTTGAGCATGCCATTCTAATAAAGTAGATAAATGTCCCATATATGGATCTTCAGCTTTATCAGGAAATTCATAATCATCTAGTAAAACTAAATCAATTTCATTCTCTTCATCTTCACCATCATATCTTACATCCATATATAATAACATACGAGCTACGTCACCTTTAACATGATCAAGTGGTTCCCATGTATCAGTACTATATTTATTTCCCCATTCATCTGTTTTATAAACTTGTCCTTCTACAGAACCTATAAAACGATTGTTTCTTCTAGAGTTTGTGTTTTTACAAGCAACTCTTAAATGATGATAATCACTATATGGAGTTTGTTTATCCGATGGAAATCCATGAGATTTTGCCCAAACATGTTCTGTATTCCATAAATAACCTACTGTACCATTCGAAGTACAATCATCATCATTAAATATTTGACCTGAATAAACACAATATACTTTACCAGGTTGTCCGTATACTTCATCAGCCTTAGGTAAAATTGTATATCTATTTTTTGTATCGTATGTATA
Organism: bacterium; assembly: GCA_044432865.1. Taxonomy (GTDB): domain Bacteria; phylum Bacillota_I; class Bacilli_A; order Acholeplasmatales; family Anaeroplasmataceae; genus JAWXUE01. The sequence goes on from JAWXUF010000057.1 coordinate 3,496, forward strand.
CCATGTAAAATCTTCTGTAATAACATCATTTAATTCTGCTCTGAATGCATCACCAGACAAACCAGATAAACTTGAATAATACGATTCATTTAATTGAGAATTATATCCCCAATAAGTATTTGATCCAGCAACTACATTAAGAGTTACTGCACATACAGTCTCGTTATAACCTAATGTAGTTAATGTTAAAATTAAACCTATTAATAATTTTTTCATAGTTCCTCCTTTATACAAATGAATGCTTCCCAGCATTATCAAAAAACATACTACTTGATGATACAAATGATGCATACCATTCAGATGGATTCCATAATGTTGATGCACCAGTTGTTTTATTTCTAATTATTCTATGATTTTGTGTAGTACCACCTGGTACAACCCATGATTCTGATACAACTTCGTTATACACCCCAAACAAATCAATTATTTCACCATCTAGATATAAACCAATTGTATCATTTCCTGTAAAATTACATGCAGTAGCTGTATAGTAAACTACATTATTTTCATTAAGTATATCTATAAAGTCAGATGTAATAGAATTATGATGATAAATAACAGTTGAATAAGCAGCAATTTGTCCAGTTAGACTATTATTATAATCGTATTCATCTTTCCCATTGCATCTAGTCTTAAGTGAATAATCAGATAAATCAACTGCAAAATCATTTGGATTATATATTTCAATATATTTATTATTACTTGCACCTTCATAATATTCAGAAATAAATAAATCATCTTCATAATTATTATTAACATTTATTACTACAACATTAAATTGTTTTGTAATAGTTTGACTATTTAATTTTAATATTGCTGTTAAAGTAACTGATGTATCACTACTTTGTCTATTAACAATTCCAGAATTAGACAATACAATCGAATTATTTGAACTCCAAGTTATTGTACTACTATAAAAAGAGTCTGGTAATTCAATATTAATTTTTGAATATTCAGCAACTGAAATATTATTTCTAAATACATTTAATATTTCTACATCAGTTAAACCTAAGTCTAACTCAGTTGCATAAGTATAACCACTACTCGTTCCTCTTGAAAATAAATCTATTGATACAGTACTCCCCACGAATAGCTTTAAGTTATCAATATTGTCACTAGTTAAAATAATACTTTCAAACTGATCAAAAAGATAAAGAATATTATTTTCATATTTTAATTCACCTGTAACTCTAAAATAACCATTAGAAAATCCAATATTATTAGGAGTAGTATTTTTAGGAGTAATATTTGAAATATCACCAATTGTATCATATACACTACAATTTTGTAATGTAGCAACACCACTTGTAATCTTCATACCTTTTAAGTCATAAACTTTATTAATTTCAATATTTTTAAGATCTGTTGCTAAAATTACATTTTCACCATCAGTGAAATATGTACCTACACTTGAACTTTCAATAGCTGTTACTTTTTCTAATAAGACAAAAGAATTATCAGCAATACTATATGTTTCTGTCATTGTTACAGTATCAGGAAAAGTTAAATCTTTTATTACTTTTAAATTAAAAGATTTACTTCCAGTTAATTCACCTTTTTTAGCATCTACAGTTAATGTAACTTCAGTATCATTTTTACCTTGTGTTACTTTCGCTTTAGATTCATCAATTACAATAGCATTACTATTTGATGACCAACTTAATTCAACATTTTCTTTTACTACTACTAAATCAAAATCATCATAAGCTTCTGCTGTAATACTAAGTG
>JAWXUF010000058.1:0-4922 GCA_044432865.1 bacterium
CCAAATAACTTTAACTTTATCTAAATCATTATTTAAAACTCTTAAAATTAAATTAGAATTAGGAGTATAATTACTCCCAATTTCTAATTCTATTTTATTTAACAATTCATTGATTTCTTCGGTAAAAAAGTTATCAAATGTTTTATGATGAGTTCTATTCATTTTCAACTAATTCTTCTGTATCATCAGTTTCAACAACATCTTCTACATCAGAAATTAAAGTGCCTTCTAAGAAATAAATCCCGTCATCTAGATATATTTCGTTATTTACTTCTAATTCAGATACTAAAGTTTTTATTCTTTCAATCAATCTTTGATTACGGTTAAATCCAAGTAAATTAATAACTTCTCTAATTATTTCTTCAATAGTAGCAGCAAGTCCTCTATCAATTGTATACTTGATTGCTTGTCCTAATTCTAGGTTATGTAAATGGTCGATTTTTCTAATTGTTAAATCAGCATCTTTACGATTTCTAATCCATACTTTTGCATTAGGTTTAATTAAGAAATCACCTTCATAAACAAACTTAGTTTTACTTAAACAATCAATAAAACAATTAGTTTCAGTTTCAGTCCATTGATCTTTATTTGTAACTTCAGTTAAACGTTTCTTTAAGACAGCTGTATGAATTGGACTTTCTGTTGATACAATACTTTCAATTAATTTAATTAACCCTTCATTATCAGATAAGACAGCACTTCTTCTTTTTTGTCCTAAATGTTTACGATAATCTTTTGTAAATTCTTCTAATTTAACTTCTTCTGTATTTTTACGTACAAAGTTTAATTCAACTTTTTTCTGATTTGCATCTTCTTTAGTTTGAGATTTTGAAGCATCAATAAAATTGAAAATATTTTCTAATTCAACTCTAGAGTTTCTATAATAATCATTACTCCAAATATGATACACTTTCCATCCTAAACTTTTTAAAACATTATGTCTAATACGTTCTCTATCTGTAGTAGATTTAATATTTTTATATGCACCAAAATCTGTTTCAACACCACAAACAAAACGGTTCATTTCTTTATCAAATATCGCAATATCAATACCTACAGGTTTACCAACTTCTAAATCAGTAGTATAACCATATTGTTTTAATTTATCATTTAAAATTTCAACAAATAATGAATCATCTTCATCTTCAATATTACTATTTAAATTACCTCTTAATTCAGCATACTGTAAGAAGTTTTTAAGTGCTTCTACACCAGAAGAATTTGTTTTAGATAAATTAATATCACTTCCTCTAATATTAGAGAATACAACACATTTTTCTTTTGCTCTTGTAATTAATACATTTAAACGACGTTCTCCATCATTTTTATTAATAGGACCAAAGTCCATTGTTAATTTACGATTAGCATCATATCCGTATCCAATCGAAATTAATATAATATCTCTTTCATCCCCTTGAACATTTTCTAAGTTTTTAATAAAGAATGGATCTTCATTATCGCTTGAGAAATATCTTCTTACTTCAGGATCATTTATATTTTTAATTTGACGCTCAAATTCTTTTAATAATGCTTCTTGTTGTGAAATAGAGAATGAAGCAATACCCATTGATAAATGAGGATTTTCTTTTGCTTGTTCGATCGCATATTCTATTACTTGTTTTGCTTCTAATGGATTAGACGAAGATTTACCTCTATCATAAGCTGTATCGTTACTATGCTTAAATACTAACCCTAAATTATCATCTGATTCAAATACAGATGGGAATGTTTTTAATTTATCATCATAGAACGCTTTATTTGAATAAGAAATTAAAGATTGATGTCTACTTCTATAATGCCATTCTAACGTTCTTTCTCTTACATTTTTAGCCAATAATAAACTTAAAATACTTTCCATTGAAGAAACATCATAATCTTCATCATTTACTTCATCAAATTTATTCGTTAATCTATCAAAGAATGAAGTTGGTGGAAGTTGTTTACTATCCCCAACAACAACGATTTGTTTAGCACGTAATAATGCACCAAATGCTTCAACTGGTTTAACCTGTGATGCTTCATCAAATACTACTAAATCAAATACTACTTCATTAGGCGCTAAGTACTGAGCAATTGATAAAGGACTCATCATAAATACAGGTTTGATTTTTAAGATAGATTCACTTGATCTACTAATTAATTTACGTACTGCCATATGATTTCTTTTCTTTTGTAACTCACGTCTAATAATTGACATATCTTTTGATTGATCGTTTAATTTAGGCATTTGTTCCCAATGTTTTACTAAAATTTGTTTGATATTTTCAACCATTATTTTAATATCTAATTCTTTAAATACTTCTACTAATCTTGTAGCTTTATATTTTTTGAATTCATTTAATTCAGGATATACTTCATAAGCATAATTAATTAAATAATCAAAATATGTGAAACTAAATAAAGATACTAAATATTTATAATCATATTTAAATTTACCAATTAATTTAACAACATCTGTTAAACCTAATTTTTTTAGTTTATAAACTACACCATTGTATGATGCAATTTTATCGATATCACCAATATGGTTTTTCATTTGATTAATAATTTTTCTTACATCTGTAAATGCATAATCGTTATACCATGTTGCATATTCATATTTTTTATAATTATTATATTCTGTTTGTTCAAAGAATTTATCTAATTCTTTATGAAACATATCTAATCCTTCTTCAAGATTAGTAATTAATTCATTAATTTTAAATTTATTTTCAAAATCTGCAAGTTTTGTTTGTGATAATATTTCATTATTTGAAATCATTTTTTGCATATTAGCAATGATATTAATATATGTTTCTACACCAGCCCAATTTGTTGTATATGCACCAGTATAAAAATCACCAAATATATTCTCAACAACTTTTTCATCATCAATAAATTCATTATATAAATCAAAATGATTTTTTAAGATTTTAAGATTTTTCTTAAATTTAGCAGGAACAGCAAATCCTTCTGTAATTTTACCTTCTGCTTCTTTATTTGCTTTATTGATATAATCATTTACATAATCATTATATCTTCTTTCTAAATAAACTTCTTTTTTAAATAATTTTTCATTATTATAATCTTTTTGTAATGACTTAGACATATTAATGTAATCATTTATTTTCTTAATTCCTTCAGATGTAGCAAATAAATCATTTTTAGGATTTAATCCACCTAAATCTTTTGTATCTCTTAAAAATTTAAGAGAAGTTAAAATTCTTTTTGTATCAGATACACTACTACAGTTTCTTACACCAAAGAAATTCATTACATCATTACTTACTTTTATTAAAGTGTTCAATGTATCTTCGATAGCAACTAATCTATCTTTGATTGCTATTTGTTCAAATGGCATACATGCTTCTAATTCAACACCATATAGTGGATGTTTTTCTACAGCACCAATACTTGATACTACACCAACAAACTCTTCTAATAAACTTAATCTTTGGTTATAATCTTGTTTAGTGAAACGTGTTAATCCACTAATCTCAATCTTAGGTAATTTTATATTATTAGATTGTACTGTTTCTTCAATCTCTAATGCTCTTGCGTAAATTTCACTTAAAGTAAATCCAGATGATTTAATATCAATATTTAATTTTTGAATATAATCATTTAATTCATCAGAGGAAACTTTATATTTTTCATATAAAACACTATTAGATAAAGTTTTAGGTTCACCTAAATGTAATGTTTGTTCTAAACTTTTTAAAATACGTTTTTTATTAGTTTTATGTGAATGTAATTCTAATACTAAATCACCTAACCCAACAGATTCTAAACGTCTTTTAACTACATCAAGTGCAGCCATTTTCTCCGAAACGAATAATACAGATTTACCATTTGCTACACTACTAGCAATAATATTTGTAATAGTTTGTGATTTACCTGTACCAGGAGGACCTTGTAAAACTAAATTCTTACCATTAATTACATCATAAATAGCTTCACTTTGAGATGAATCACTATCTAATACATTACATATTGTGATTGGATTAATTTCTTTTTCTGTTTTATCTTCTTTATCAGAGAAATCAGTAATAAACAATTGTTCACAAATTTTATTAGTAATTTTCCCATTTTTATCAGTCCAAGAATCTATTTCTAAATCTTTGAACATTAATAACTTAGTAAAACTAAAGAAGTCTAAAGCACATTCTTCAGTATCTAATTTAATAGATGTATTACCATCTAATATTTTAATAATATATCTAAAATATTTATCTAGACTTGTTATATCTTCTTCATTATATGTTAAATCTAAGTTATATTCATTTTTTAATTTTGTTAAAATAGTAATATTTTCACGTATTTCCTCTGTAGAGTAAGATAAAGTGAATGCTTCACTATTTTCTTTTTTCTTTAATTCAGCTGGAATTAAAATTAACGGAGCATTAAGTTCATTTCTTTCATCTAAAGATTTAACAAATCCCACAGCTAAAAATAATGTGTTAATACCTTTTTCTTCAATAAATGACTTTGCTTGTCTATATGTTTTAGTTAATTTACTTTTTAAAGTTGCATCATCTAAATCAATATGTACTTTAGCAACATTAGTTGTTTCACCAGTTGTAAATGAAACAGGTTTTTGCATATTTACTAAATGTTCGAAGAATTCCCCAGCATTAGGATTACTGAAAAAAACTCCATACGCTTTTCTAGGTTTGAAATTGATTAATGAATTCTTTTGTGATAAGTCTAATAACTCGCGTCTAGCAAGTTCAAATAATTCTGTTGTTTTATCCATATATAACTTGTCCTTTCGTGTATAAAAAAATAGACTGTTATTCTATTTCTAGAGTAACAGTCTATTAAAAGTTAATTACATAGTTGCAAATTTTTTAACTGTTCTAATTAATTGAGCAGTATATGACATTTCATTGTCATACCAAGTCATAATTTTAACGAATTGTTTTCCATCAACATCCATTAAT
>JAWXUF010000059.1:0-4598 GCA_044432865.1 bacterium
AAAAAGAATTATGACAAAATTAAAAGGCTTGACGCCTATTTCATATAGACATCAAACCTTAAATGATGTAACATTAAATTAAATTTTTCTTAAAGTCCAACTTATGGGGTTCACTCTATTGTTACCTTTTTTCTTTATATACATATAATAGTATTGAGGTGATTTTATGAGTTGTAATCAAACAGGAACATGTTCAACTAAAAAACAAAATAATTGTACAAATAGCTATGCATTTGTATTAGTTTTATTTATTTTAATAGCATTAGTCGGATCAGCTTGGGCTAGATAAAATATAAATCTTTTTCATATAAATTAGGTAGAATGACACAATGCTTTTTTTTAATACTAGAAATATTAACATCCCAAATATTATTTTGTGATGTTGGTAGTTCATTAATAATTTTATAAAATAGCTCCTTGGGGAGTTTTTTATTTTTATCCTCATCTAATAATGAATTATCGCTATGTCCTGTCCAAATAGCAACTACATAATCTCCTGTGTATCCAATCATATAACTATCATAATCTGTTAATCCAGATTTTGCACTAACCTTCTTATTTAATAATCCTGAAATACTATTCCCTGTAACATTGTTTGTTGAGTTTAAGTTGGTGTCAAAAGTACCAAGAAGTAAATCGTTTATAATAAAAGATATCCCACTATTTAACAACTGACTTCTTAATGGGATATTATTTGTAGTAATATTATTTTTAGTATAATGTGTATATCCTTTTGGAGTTGTATAATATCCTAAGTTTTGAAATGTATTATAAATTGATGCTAAAGAAAGAAGTGACATATCTTGTGTACCAAGGGAAATGGTATATTTATCATTTATTGGCTCTATACCGAAGGTTCTTAAGAATGATGGTAATTTATCAGTTCCAATGAATAGATGTGTCTTCATAGCGTAAATATTATCGCTAGTTGCAATAGCATAAGCCATTGATATTGGTTTGTTATCGTATGAGTTATTAAAGTTACTTATTGATATAACATTGTCATCAATAATAAAATCTTTTTCTTCGCTAATAAATGTATCTGCAGCACTTATACCAAATTCTAATGCTTTGTAATATAACATTGGTTTTATTGTAGATCCTATCATCCTAGATGCTGATGTTGATATATTATAATCACTTTCGTAGTAATTTTTATTTCCTATAGTTGAAACAATGTATCCGTTATTATCCATAACTACAATACTAATATCACATTCTACATTAGAAATTAAATTATCAATATATAAGTTTAGTTCTGAATTGAAATTAGTATATATATTTATTTCATCTGTTGAAGTATTTATATTTTTAAGAACATAATCTTTAAAATATAAAACACTATTAGAATAATTTTTAGTTTTAGTTTGAGTTATTATTAAATTTGAATAAATGGCTTCATTGTAATCTTTTTTTGAAATTATATTTCTTTCTAATAATGAATCAAGTAGATTTTTTGCTCTTTCTTGATTATTTTCAAAGTTATTTATTAAACAATAATTAGTTGGAGACTTTATAATTGAAACAAGTGAAATAGCTTCCTTTAATGATAGTTCATTAGGTGTTTTATTGAAGTAGTATCTAGCTGCATCATTAATGCCATATATTCCATTACTAAAGTAAATTGTATTTAAATAGCCTTCTAAAATTTCATCTTTAGTGTATAGACTCTCAACTCTAAATGCATAATAACACTCTTTTATCTTTCTTATATAAGTTTTTTCATTTGATAAATATAAATTTTTTACATACTGTTGTGTTATAGTAGAACCACCTATTGTATAATCACTACTTAAATTGTGGAAAAAAGCTTTAACTGTTGTAATAGGATCAATTCCATTATGTGTATAAAATCTTTTGTCCTCTATTTCTATGAAAGCTGTTTTTGTTATCTCGTTAATGTTATCAATAGTAACATAACTTGCTTCATGTAAATTAACTTGTTCATAAATTATTTCTTCTAATTCATCATATATAATCACTTTATTTTGATTTGAAATATCAGATATATGATTTACATTATCTAAAAATAAATCGATAAAATTAAATATAGTTATAAAAATCAAAAATAATACAAAGTATTTAAATAATCTTTTCATATAATCACCTATTTTATTATTATCTAATTACAAAAAAATATTATAAATGTTATAATTAAATTAAATTAAATATGAAAGAAGGTTTAGTATGCAAAATGATAATGTTAGAGAAAAGAAAGGTATTACTGCTTCAATTATTGGATGCATAGTAAACTTTATATTATTTTTAATAAAGTTAATAATTGGACTATTTAGTAATAGTATTAGTGTGATTGGTGATGCCATAAACAATTTAACAGATATGGGAAGTGCTGTTGTATCACTACTTGGGTTTAAAATAAGTAGTAAACCTGCAGATAAAGAACATCCATTTGGGCATCAAAGAGCTGAATATATTGCTGGATTAATAATAAGTATTGTAATTATTGTTGTTGGAATAGAAGTGTTCAGCAATTCAATTCAAAAGATAATTAATAATGATAATACTAATTATAGTTATGTAACTGTAATTGTATTGATTGTTTCAATCATATTAAAAGTGATGTTAGCTATATACAATTTTAAAATAGGTAAAAAGATAAATTCAATTACTTTGATTGCCACTGCTAAAGATTCTTTAAATGATGTTATTTCAACAACTGTAATATTAATTAGTGCCATTGTTTCATTATTATTTAAAGTGAATATTGACGGTTATGTTGGAGTATTTGTTTCATTATTTATATTATATTCTGGTATATGTTTAGTGAAAGAAACTGTGAATCCTTTATTAGGAGAAAAAGTATCAAATGATCTCATAATTGAAATTACTAAATTCATAAACTCAAATGATAATATTTTAGGTGTTCATGATGTTGTTGCTCACATGTATGGTCCAAATAATATATTTATGTCTCTTCATGCAGAAGTAGATGCTACAAAGAATATTCTTGATATTCATACTGTTATAGATAATATTGAATTTGAAATAAAAAATAAATATAATGTATCATTAGTTATTCATATGGATCCTGTTGATTTGAATTGTAATGTAACATCTGATTATAGAAAGAAAATATCTAGTCATTTGAAAAGTATCAATGAATATATATCGTTTCATGACTTTAGATGTGTAATTTCTACTACTCATATTAATATTTTATTTGATGTTGTAACACCTTTTGATTCTAAAATAGATAGTGAAATCATTTTAAAATCATTAAATAATTTACTTAAAGATGAAAAAGTTAAAGTTAATTTGATTATTAATTTTGAACACGATTTTTCTACAAATAATTAACATAATATACTTGAATTGACATATTTTAATCCTTTATAATAAACATGTGTGTATAAATGAAAAGGGGAAAAGATATGTTTAAGAAAATTTATTATGTAGAGGATGATCCTACAGTAGGGAAGATGATTAAAATGTCACTTGAAACAATCAATGATGTTTGTCCTATGTCTGTAGAATTATTTACTCAGTATGAACCATTTAGAGAAACATTAGATGAGGCTTTATTACCTGATTTAATATTACTTGATTTGATGTTACCTACTAAAGATGGTTATGATATTTTAGTTGAGTTAAAAAGAAATCCAAGATTTTGTGATATTCCTGTAGTTGTTATTAGTGCAAAATTAAGTGAATATGAAAGATATATTTGTCTAGAAGCAGGAGCAGTAGGTTATTTTACTAAACCATTCTTTGGTTTACTTGAGTTAAATAGTGCTGTTAAGAATTTTCTTAATTTAAAAAGAAATGATGGTATTTTTGTTTGTGATAATTTAGCTTTTGATTCATCAAGAAATATTGCTACAAGAGCAGGTGTTGTTTTAGATTTAACAAAAAGAGAATTTGATTTATTGAATTACTTTGCTAGAAATAATCATAAAGCATGTTCTAAAGAAGATATCTATAAAAATGTATGGGGCACTGAATACGTGAAAGGATCTAGATCTTTAGATATGCATGTTAAGTTATTAAGACAAAAAGTTTTTGCTGATGATCCAACAGTAATTAAAACGATAATAAGATTTGGTTATAAGTTTGAATATAATGAAAAGTAAGAGATTAATTATTCAATTTATTATTTATGTTACATTAGTTATTAGTGGACTTGTTTTAATGAATTGTATTGTAATAGAAGATAAAAAAGATACTCTAATAACTGATTATAAAAATCAAATAAAACTGATAGAAACATCAGATATCAATACAGATGTTTTACTTTCTTCTTTTAACATTATAAAACTTGTATATGTTGATGGTGTGATAGTTGATTCTCCAAAGGATTATCCACCATTGTATAAATTTGATGTTTATAGTTATAATGAGGAAAAGGTTAATTTTGATAATGTAGGTGCATTTATTTATAGGTATTATGTTTCTGGTGATACAACAACAATTTATATACAACGACTGAATTCTATTGATTTTAAAATACAAAATATGGTTTACCTATGCTGTTTTTTAGGATTAATTGTTATATATATGGCTGTTGTTTTAAGTTTAGAATTAGTTAAAATGAAAAAGAAAAATCACAAAGATTTATCTGTTACCCTATTCAAGGAGCA
>JAWXUF010000060.1:0-4310 GCA_044432865.1 bacterium
CACCATTTACATGGATAATTTCTTCAAAAAACTCACTGTATTAAAGTGATGTATGCAATAAGGGGGCTATTAGAATACGCCCCCAAACTATTGCACACATCATCACTTTTTAATAACAGAAAGGAGCTTCTAATGGAAGAAATAATAACTCCAGTAAAGACTGGTGTACATATAGTAATCGATTACTATAGAGCTACATTTGATTTTAGATATTCATCTGATGATAATGAATTAGCTGATGTATTAGACATAGTAAAAAGTTTTGCTAACTTCTTAAATTTTGATGATAGTGAAACTTTTGATATGCCTTATGGCAAAGGTAGATATAAGTATTTATATAGGTTTGGTGAAACGATAAATTTATATATTAAAGGACCTGTAAATGCTTATGGAATGCATACTTGTAGTATTGAATTAAAAGGACAAGGCTGTAGAGAATTTGAAAGGAAAAATCCTGAAAAAACATGGTATGATTTCTTACTTCATTTATGTGGATTCTTTGATGTTAATACAACAAGAATTGATATAGCTATTGATGACTATGAAGGTAAGGATGTTACTTTTAATTGGATAAAAAATAAGTTAGATAATAAAGAATATATTACTACATTCAAAAGGAAATATTATAAGATTCATGGATGTGATGAAGAAGGCTATTCTTTAGAATTTGGTTCTAGAACATCTAATCAAATGCTTGTTATTTATGAGAAACATAAAGAACAACTTCATAAGAATGGTGTTTGTGTACAAGATTATTGGACTAGATTTGAAATGAGATTTATGCATGATAAAGGACAAAGAGTTGTAAATGATCTAATTGAAAATTATAAAAAGTCAGAGAGTGATTTTACTAAGTTTGTATTTGGAATATTTTATACAATGTTAGATATAAAAGAAAGTTCTAATTATAATGATAAAAATATATATAAAGAAGATACTGATTCTAATTGGTTAAGTTTTTTAAATGATGTTGAAAAAGCAACAATAACGAAACCAGATAAAAAAGAAATGAAATGGAATAAGTTTAATAATTATGTAAGACAATCATTAAATAAGTTTTTATTAGTAAAGTTTCTATTAGCAAATAAATCTAATTTTCAATTTAATAAGGAATTATTAAAAGAATTAAGATTAGGATTAGATAGTATTATAGAAGACAAAAATAAGATAAATCAAGTAAATGGATATTTAAAGGATAATGGTAGTAACATAATTAACACTGAAGAAATAAAGAATGTTATGGATGTAGTAGGAAATTTATTAGAAGATATGGAAGTACCATTTTAATGGAAACATCAGATTATATCTTTATAGAAGAATCAATTATAAATAAGTATTCTAATTTCATTTTAGAAGATATAGTAGATTTAATTAAAAATTACTTATTCAAAAATCCAAATAAACATGATTTATATTTAAATAAAAAAGTTGATGTAAATAAATTAATAAAATATTTAGCTAATCAAAAATATCTTTTATATACGAATGCTGAATTACTACATAATATTATTTTATATGTCGAAGGTGAATTATGGAAAAATTAAACCTTAAACAAATAGAAGCAATAAATAGTATTGAAGGACCTGTATTAGTAATAGCAGGAGCTGGGAGTGGTAAAACTACAGTATTAATAGAAAGAATAAAAGAACTTATAAATAATGATGTAGATCAAATTTATATATTTGCATTTACATTTACTAATCAAGCAACAAATGAAATGAAGTTAAGATTAACTAAAGCATTAAAAAGACAAATAAAAGTAAATATTTCAAATTTTCATGCATTTACATTTAGTTATATAAATATGTACTTTTATAATAATCCTTATAAAGTGGTACAAGATTCAGAAAAAGAAAAAATAATAAAGAACTTACTTTTTAAAAATAAAATTTCAACAGAAGTTTATAATATTGTTAAGTTTATTTCTAAAATTAAAAATAGAATGAAACCAGATAAAATGCTATTAAGTATACGACTTGATTACATAAAGATATATTTCTTATATCAAGAGTATTTAGAGAAAACAAGGAAAATAGATTTTGATGAAATGAATTATAAATTTTTAGAATTAATTCATAGTGATGAATATTTTAAATATTTAATGCAAGAATTATCAAAATATATTTTAGTTGATGAAAGCCAAGATATTAATTGGGTTCAATATGAAATTTTAAAAGTATTATGTGAAAATCATAATAACTTATTTATGGTAGGAGATTCAAATCAATCTATTTATAGTTTTAGAGGTTCAGATAACCGTATTATGGAAGTCTTTGAAAAAGAATTAAATGCTAAAGTAATTAATCTTGATACAAATTATAGATCAACAAATAAAATAATAAATGCTTCTAATAATGTAATATCTAATAACACTAATAAGTTTAACCTTGATTTAAAAGGTGTTAAAGAAGATGGTGAAGATATAGTTATTAAAAGATGCTATTCAAAACTTGAAGAAGCGTATTTTGTATCAGAAGAAATAAAGAAATTAGTTGAAGAAGGATATAAATATTCTGATTTCTTAATATTGTATCGAAATAATGCTAGTGCTAGTGTATTTGATATAAAATTAAATCTAAATAATATACCACATTTTATTTATGGTAATAGATTTATAGATTATAAAGAAATTAAATATCTTTTAAATTATTACGAATTAATTTTAAATCAAAATGATAATGAAGCTTTTATAACAATAGTAAATGTTCCTAAAAGAAAAATAGGAGATACAACTATTACTGATATGAAAACTAATTCATTTTATACTAAAGAATCATACTATGAAACTGCTAAAAAACTTAACAACAAGCATGTTGATAAGTTTATAGAATTAATAGAAGATTTAAAACAAAAAATATTTAAATTAAACAAACTAGAATTTTTCGATTTATTAGTTGATTTATTAAATATAGATTCATTTAGCAAAGATTTTAGAGATAAAAAAAGAAGATTAAATAATATAAATATTTTAAGAGTTTTATTTGAAAATAATTTAAATGAATACAATAGTTTAACATTAAGAAATTTCTTAAACGATTTATATATGAGTAATACAAAAATAGAAGATGATAATGTTGTTAATTTAATGACAATTCATCAAGCAAAAGGATTAGAGAATAAAATTGTATTCTTAGTTGATATAAGAGACGATATTATTCCAGGTAAGAAAAATAATATAGATATTGAAGAAGAACGTAGAATATTTTACGTTGGGGTTACTAGAGCACAAGAAAGACTATATATTACATCTTCATCTTGTGATATAAGTGGTGGTAATAAAATACCTTCAAGATTTATATATGAATTACAATAAACACTTCATCAGTGTAGTCAATAAAAAAATTGATGAAATTAATCATCAATCTTTAAAGTGTTTTTAATTGCTTGTTGCATGTGTGTTTGTTTTCTATATTCGTTTAATAAAGTTAATTCATCTTTAGATAACGAATTAGCAGGGTTTTCTATTTGATACAAGTCATACAAGGAAATATTTAATATATCACAAATAAGAGGTAATATTTCAGTTTGTGGACCATTGTTATCATTTTCAGATAACCAACGTTTTAAAGCTGAATCACCTATATTTAGTTTTTCACAAAATTCTATTCTAGAAAATTTAGGATTTCTTCCTGAAAGAAAATTTCTTAAAGTAGATTTTACATTTTTTTTGTAATTAATTTCCATGTCATCACTTCCTTTAATTCAATTATATATTATAGTTTTAAAAGAATCTATAAAAAGTTACAAAAAGTATACTAAAGTTATTGACAATATACGATACGTATATTATACTAAGTTTATAAGTTACGAAAAGTAAAGGATAGGTGTTAATATGTTTGAAATGATACAAGAGAATTTAAAGGTAAAAAATTTATTAATTGAATTACAAAAGTTTAGTGATTTAGTATGCAAAGAGTATTTAGGTTTAGATCCTGTGGAAGTAAAATTTAAAACAATGGAAAGTGAAGCTTTATATAACATTGAAAAAGAAGTGATTTATTTAAATAGAAAGAATAGATTTAACATAATAAAACTACTATCATCAATTGCTCATGAACTAGAGCATCATTGGCAGATGTTTTATGTTGCAAATTGTAGATCTAATAAGTCTGATAGATTTAGATATGAAATAGAAAACTATTCAACTGAAGTAGATATTAATTTATTACAAGAAGTTGAAATTGCGGCTAGAGCATTTGCTAAGGTAGTAATGTTAAATGAATTTAATATAGAAATAAAAGAAGAAAACAAAGTATATGAACAAATAATTAAAAATTATATATATGAAAATAAATTAATATGTGATGAAT
>JAWXUF010000061.1:0-4291 GCA_044432865.1 bacterium
TGGAGAATCCTTGAGTATACATTTCTATAATTTCTAATTTATCTTGTAATTTTAATTTCATAATAAAAACCCCATAAGTCTTTCCAATTTTACTTGGTCCAACTTATGGGGTTCACTTTATTAACTATTCCTTTTTGTTTTCTTTTATTGTGTAATATGGTAAAATTAACTAAATTATAAGGAGGATTTTTATATGAAATGGAATTTAGAACAACTGTATAAAAATGATTTAGAGTGGAGTAAAGATTTAGAAGTTATTACTAAGGAAATCGAATTAGTAACAAATTTTAAAGGTAAATTAAATGATAAGAAAACTTTCTTAGAGTATTTAGATTACTCAAAAAGTGTGGATGTTAAATTAGAAGTATTATATTGTTATGCTATGTTAAAATTTAGTACAAATCAAAAGGATGTTAGTATTCAAGAACAAAGAAACAAAGTAGTAAATTTATTTCAACATTATAATTCTTTAACTTCTTTTGTTTCAAGCGAGATTATTGCAATTGGTCAAGATAATGTTAATGCTTTTATTAAAGAAACTCATAATGCTAACAAATTCAATTTTGATAAATTATTTAGAAACCAAAAATATATTAAATCAGCAGATGAAGAATTATTAATGTCTCATTATCAAGCTGCACTTGATAACTACGATTCATTATATGATCAATTATCAGTAGCTGATGCTACAGCTGTTGATGTAACACTTTCTACTGGAGAGGTTTTAAATGTTTCAACAGCAAACTTTAGAAGTTTGTTGGAAGTAACTAAATCTCAAGAAGATCGTAAATTAATTTTTGAAGCAGTATTCAAATATTTTGAAACTCATAAAAATACATTTGCCTCAATCTACTTAGGTATTGTCCAATCAAGAAGTGCAAAAGCAAAAGTTCGCGGACATGAATCTATTTTAGATATGGTTTTATATTCTAATAATATTGATAAACAAATTTATCTTAATTTAATTAATACAACAAAAGAAAATACAGAACCAGTTAAAAAGTATTTTGATTTAAGAAAAAAATATTTTGGAATTGAAACTCATTATACTTATGATAGACCTCTTCAATTAAAGACATCAAAAACTAAATTTGATTATAACACTTCTTTAAAACTTGTTTTAGAATCAATTGAAACTATTGGTGGTGAATTTTATGAATTTGCTTTAGATGTTTTAAAAGATGGACTTGTAGATGTTTATCCAGTTGATGGAAAACAATCAGGAGCATTCTCTTGTGGTATCGCAGAACATGAACCATTTATTTTATTGAATCATACTGATACAATAAATGATTGTTTTACTCTTGCTCATGAAGCAGGACATTCAATGCATACTAAGTTTTCACAAAAGTACCAACCAGCAGAAACTGCTAATTATACATTGTTCGTAGCAGAGATTGCGTCTATCTTTAATGAGCATTTATTACTTGATCATTTACTATCAAAAATAACAGATAAAAATGAGAAAATTGTTATGCTTCAAAGTGCAATAGATGGCTTACTTGGGACATTTTATCGTCAATCGCTTTTCGCAGATTATGAATATCAAGCACATAAATATTATGAAGAAAATGGAACATTTAATCATGTAGTTTTATCTAATATTATGAAAGAATTAAATATGCAATACTATGGTTTAGATTTAGATAAACAACAATATAAACAATATGTATGGGCGTATATTCCTCACTTCCATTCAACAGCATTTTATGTATATCAATACGCTACTTCTTATGCAGCAAGTATCATGATGTATGAGAATGTTAAAAATAATAATGGATTAAATGATTATTTAACTTTATTAAAATCAGGTGGATCTGACTACCCTGTAGAGTTAGTTAAAAAAGCAAATGTTGATTTAACTACTAAAGAACCATTTGAAGCTGTATGTAATAGATTAACTAAACTTGTTGATGAATTAGAAAAATTATTAGGTGAAGAATAATGAATAATGCAGTAGGACTATTTAAAAACTTCTCAAAGAAAAAAATAGGAGTAATTATTTTTATTGATTTACTTGTTGCGATATCTTTTACACTACTATATGTATTTGTAGAAGGTATACCACAAACAGCATTTATAATTGTATGTAGCATTACTTTAATTTTGCTTATGATGTTAATCAATGAATTAACTAGTAGAATTGTAATGGCTCAAATGAAAAAGAAAAATCATAATCCTAAAACTTACGAATTAGAGAATTTTGATAGCATTATTACTTCTCTTAAAGAACAAAATGCTGAAATTACTAAATATGATTTTGGTACAAACTATTTATTTGTAAAAGGTGAAAATGCATATAGAGTATGCGTAGTTGAAGATAATAATTTATATTTCAATAGACAAACAAATGAAAAGAATAAACCAAATAAAAAATTAGAAAAGTGTAAAAGATTTTATGGATTAGAGATATTTAAAAATCCAACTGATGATATCATCTCTAAAATTGAGTTATTTACATTTCAATCTGACAATGTATGTTATTCAGGTTATTACTATAAAGCTGAAGATAAACAGTTAATTCAAGCATTATATGAAGAACCTTTAGAATGTCACAAAGAAAATTATAATTTCATTATTGATTTACTTGGTGCTAAAGAAATAAAAGAAGAAAATGTATCTTTTAATTAAGATACATTTTTTTGTGTATTAATCGTGTAAAAATTCTTGCACTTTTTTCGCTTACTTTATAATAATAAAAAAGCACACTTCAATTTTACTTACTTTCAATTATGTGATAAATTAACTAATGAAGGTTGGTGATTTATATGTATTTAGATTTACGTGAATTTACAGAAGTTGAAAATGTTAAAACAATTGAAACATCTTATACATTTAATTTTTCTTTGGATGGTTGGATGATTAGAGAGTTTGGGAAAAATATTCCTAATAAAATGTTTTATTATTGCGAAAATGAAAATACTACAATGTATGTCAACCAAGTTGATGGTGTTTACTATTGTTACTTATATGATGGTGAAACAGTATATACTACTACTGCTAATGTAATTGATTTTGATATGGATAATTTATATTTCGAGAAATTAACTTCTGGTATGCAAAATGCAATTAAAATGGAATTACAAATGTTAGAGTTATTCTTAAAAACATTCTATGTAAAAAGATGTTTCAATTCTACTCAAACAACAGATGAAATATCAATTGAAAGTTCTAATGCTAAATCTTTCTCTATTATTGAGAATACTAAAAAGAACATTGTTGCTGAAATTTCTGATTACAGTTTAATTGGTAAATGGGTAATTACGAATTGTAACTTTGCATATGATATTGAAGAATAGATAAAAAAATAAAACCATAAGTCTTATGACTTATGGTTTTTATTATTTTATTATGTTAATTCTATTTTACCTGTGTAGAAACTATAATAAGTTTTCTTATCTTTAATTAAAGAAGCATGGTTACCTTTTTCGATAACATTACCATTCTCTAATACCATGATACAATCAGAATTTTTAATAGTTGATAATCTATGTGCAATAACAAACACTGTTCTACCTTCCATTAATTGATTCATACCTTGTTGTACTAATACTTCTGTTCTAGTATCAATAGATGATGTAGCCTCATCAAGAATCATTACTGGGGTATCAGCACATGCAGCACGTGCAATACTTAATAATTGTCTTTGTCCTTGAGATAAGTTTGATGCATTATTTTCTAATATTGTATTAAATCCATCAGGAAGTCTTGTAATGAATTCATATGCATTAGCTGTTTTAGCAGCAGCTTCTACTTGTTCTAAAGTAGCATTTTCAACACCATATGCAATATTTTCAAATACTGTTCCTGTAAATAAGTTAGTATCTTGTAATACTACCCCTAATGATCTTCTTAAATCATATTTTTTTATTTTATTAATATTAATACCATCAAATCTACATTTACCATCAGCGATATCATAGAATCTATTAATAATATTTGTAATAGTTGTTTTACCAGCACCAGTTGATCCTACTAAAGCAATTTTTTCTCCTGGATTAGCATAAACACTAATATTTTTTAATACTAATTTTTCTGGTACATAACCAAAGTCAACATTTTCTAATACAATATCACCTTTAACTTCATGATATGTTGTACCATCATATGACTGATGTGGATATTTCCAGTACCATTTATCATTGTGATTATTTGTTTCTACAAAGTTATCATTTTCCATATAACCTTTAACCATAGTTACATAACCATCATCTGTTTCTGGTGCTTCTTCAATTAAATCAAAGATACGTTTAGAACCAGCTAATGCCATACCAAACATTGGTAATTGTTG
>JAWXUF010000062.1:0-4165 GCA_044432865.1 bacterium
TTCTTCATTTTATTAATACTCCTTAATATATTAATTTTAACATATTTAAAAAATATTAAATTTAAGTTAAGACATTATTACTTTATAACTTACTAAGACATTATCATATTATAATTAGATATATTATTATTAACTGATATTACAAATATAGAAAAAATTTAATAAGTATAGTATAATAAATAAAGTTAGGAAGTGATTAATGTGTATGATGTAATAGTAGTAGGTGGTGGACATGCTGGAGCGGAAGCTGCTTTAGCGTGTGCTAGAACAAATAAAAAGACTGTATTAATTACAGGAAATATCAATATGATTGCATCATTACCATGTAATCCTTCAATTGGTGGTCCTGCAAAAGGTATAGTAGTAAGAGAGATTGATGCATTAGGTGGACAACAAGGTAAAAATGCTGACTTAACTCAAATTCAAACAAAGATGTTAAATAGTTCTAAAGGTCCTGCGGTAAGAGCATTAAGAATGCAAGCAGATAAAGAGGACTATCCAAGAGAAATGCAAAAAACGTTGAAACAAACGGAAAATTTGACTCTTTTAGAAAGTTTAGTTGAAGGTTTAGTGGTAGAGAATAATGTTGTTACAGGTGTTTTATTAAAAGATGGAAGTGTAGTAAGTGGAAAAAAAGTTATTTTAACTACAGGTACTTATTTAAGTAGTAAAGTACTGCAGGGTTCTGATGTAAAAGATGAAGGTCCTGATAATGAGCCTACTACTTATGGTATTAGTAAACAGTTAAAGGATTTAGGTTTTGAAGTGATAAGACTTAAAACTGGTACACCAGCAAGAATAAAACAAGATTCAATCGATTATAGTAAAGCTGAGATACAACCTGGTGATGAAGTTACAAACTATTATAGTTTTGATGAAAAGGTAAATAATTTAAGCGGTCAAAATACTGCATGTCATTTAATATATACGAATGAAGATATCCATGAATTAATTGAAACTAATATTAAAAAATCAGCAATGTATGGTGGTCATATTGAGGGTGTTGGTCCAAGATATTGTCCTTCAATTGAAGATAAGATAGTTAGATTTAGAGATAAACAAAGACATCAAATATTCTTAGAGCCTGAGAGTGTACATTTAAATCAAATATATATACAAGGATTTTCTACATCTATGCCTGTAGATATCCAAGATAAAATGTTAAGAATGTTACCTGGGTTAGAAAATTGTGAAGTAATTAAATATGCATATGCAATTGAATATGATGCTATTAATCCTACACAGTTATATCCAACATTAGAAACGAAATTAATTAAGAATTTGTATTGTGCTGGACAAATTAATGGGACGAGCGGATATGAAGAAGCTGCATGTCAAGGTTTAATGGCAGGTATTAATGCTTCTTTATCATTAGATAACAAAGATCCATTGATATTAAAAAGAAGTGATGCTTATATTGGAGTCTTAATTGATGATCTTGTTACTAAGGGGACAAAAGAACCATATAGATTGTTAACAAGTAGAGCTGAATATAGATTGTTATTAAGACATGATAATGCTCATCTAAGATTAAGAGAATATGGTTACCAAGTAGGACTTATTAATGAAGTGCAATTAACTGAAATTTTAAATAAAAAAGAAGATATCAAAAATTGTATTGAGTGGATGAAAACATTTAAAACAAGTTTAAATATAAATCCTTTATTAGAAAAAGTTGGATCTGCATTATTAAGAGATGGGACAAATTTATTTGAATTAATCAAACGTCCAGAGGTTACAGCTGTATTTGTATATGATAATTTATCAAAAGAATATAGTTTAGATACATTGTCACTAGCGGAAATTGAGATTAAGTATGAAGGGTATATTACAAAAGCTCGAAAAGATGCGAACAAAATGATTCTATCTGATTCAAAAAAGATATCACCAAATTTAGATTACGATGATATACAAAACCTTGCGTTAGAAGCAAGAGAGAAATTAAAGAAAATTAAACCTGTTACATTAGGTCAAGCTATGAGAATAAGTGGAGTTAATCCAGCTGATATTGCTATACTTAGTGTTTACTTAGAAAGTTACAAAGGTGAATAAGATGGATTTTAATGAACTATTAAAAGATTTAGATATAAACTTAAGTGAAAAACAACTGCAACAATTTAATACTTACTTTGAATTTTTGATCGAATATAATGAAAAAGTTAATTTAACTGCTATTAAAGAAAAAGTACAAGTTTACATTAAACATTTCTATGATTCTTTAACATTATTAAAAACTTACGATTTTTCAAAAGGTGTAAGTTTATGTGACGTTGGTGCTGGTGCAGGATTTCCAAGTATTCCGTTGAAAATTGTGTATCCTAATATAGAATTAACTATTGTTGACTCATTAGGGAAAAGAATTACATTTCTAAACTTATTGGCGGAAAAATTAGAGTTAGAAAATTATAATATGGTTAATGCTAGAGCGGAAGAATTTTGTTTAACGCACAGAGAGAGTTTTGATGTAGTTACTGCAAGAGCTGTTGCTAGGCAAAACATACTAAATGAATTATGTCTTCCTTTAACAAAAGTAAATGGGTATTTCTTAGCTATGAAGGCTGCGATTGCAACTGAAGAAAATGAAGAAGGTGATTCTTTATCTATATTAAAAGGTAAAATAGAAGATGTTGTAACGTTCGAATTACCTAAAGGATGTGGGCAAAGAAATATTGTTAAAATAAAACATACTTCTAAAGCGCCATTAGAGTATCCAAGAGATTTTGGGAGAATAAAAAAGAAACCATTATAGGAGTTGATTGTTATGTATGAATTAAATCAAATAATTAAAACTAAAAAACCTCATGTTTGCGGTGGTAATGAATGGAAAATTATTCGTACAGGAGCGGACTTTAAACTAGAGTGTGTTGAGTGTAAACGAATTATTCTTTTATCAAAAGGTGAACTTGATAAAAGAATAAAAAAATAATGAATAAAAACTCATTTGTAGAATAACCTATATATATAATATAAAGGGGGCTATATAAATGAGTTTTTTTAATGAACTTATATACAGTAGTATTACTTTTGGTATTGCACTACTAATAAATTTTGGAAGTTTATTTTTTTATAGAGTATTTTTGAAGAAAAGATTAAACGCTAGAAGAAATACAATAGTTTTATTAATATTGAATTCAATTAGATATTTGGTTCTACTTATATCGATATTAATAATAGCAACAATATGCAATGTTGATATGGCTGCGTTATTAGCAGGAGCTGGGTTCCTTGGTTTATTAATTGGTGTTGGGATGCAAAAAATGTTTCAAGATATGATAAATGGTTTTTTTATTATTTTTGAAAATCATTATGTAGTTGGAGAGTATGTAATGATAAATAATATAACGGGTGAAGTTTTAGAGATAGGACTTAGAACGACAAAGATGAAAACTTATGAAGGGGAATTGTATTTATTCTCTAATGGTAATATAGATCATGTCCTTAATTACTCGCGATTCCCTTCTTTGAGTTTAGTGGAAGTTCACATTCCGTATTCTTATAATCCTTATTATATAATAGAAGAGATAAAAGAAATTGTTAAAAATTATAAGAATAATAATGTATTAACAAGTATTGATGTACTTGGAGTTCAAAAGTGTTATGAAAATTATTACGATGTTAGAATTACATGTTATACAAAGTCATACGAACATTTCTCCGTTAATAGACAAATAAATGGTTATATCGTGTCGAAATTAAAAGAAAAAAACATAATTATTGATATAAATAAACCGATAGAAATAAAAACGAATATTTTTTAAAAAACTTCTTGATTTTTATTTTGCTTTGTAATATAATTAAAAAGCAAGCGAAAAACGTTTGTAAAAATGGTTGGGTAGCGAAGAGGCTAAACGCGACAGACTGTAACTCTGTTCCTAACGGTTCGGGGGTTCGAATCCCTCTCCAACCACCACTTTATTATTTCAAGAAAATATTGGTTGACAATACCTTGTGATAATGATATAATGAGTAAGCCTTTAATAAAAGGTGTAGGTCTTTGAAAACTGAACATGACGAATAAGCGAACAAATAACAAACGCAATTTCAAAACAAGATAACAAAAGCAAACGAAATTGAGCAAGTAAAAACAAAACATAAAATTTATGGAGAGTTTGATCCTGGCTCAGGATGAACGCTGGCGGCGTGCCTAATACATGCAAGTCGAGCG
>JAWXUF010000063.1:0-3993 GCA_044432865.1 bacterium
ATGTTTCAAAGTTTGTTATAATGTTCATAGTGAATTCCTCATTTCGTGATTTTTTGTCCAAATTAATTATAACATGGGAATTCGCTTTTTTTTATTTATTTAAAAACTTTTGACAGTACCTTTTGTGTAGTGGGTCTTTTTTTTAGGAGTATATTTTACTATAATTTATCATTAATCTTTTGTCTATAAGATTTTGGTGATACACCACCTAATCTCTCAATAATTCTTTTTTCATTATAATATTTTATATATGATTTCATTTCTTGGATACAATGCTCTAAGGAAGTGAAGTTCTTTTCATATCCATAAAACATTTCCTTCTTCATTATTCCAAAGAAGTTTTCTATATGAGAATTATCTAAACAATTACCTTTTCTAGACATACTTTGCTTTATGTTTTTACTTTTTAATAAACTAGTAAATCGAAACATTTGATATTGCCAACCTTGATCCGAATGTAGTATTAAATCATTAACATTTTTATATTTCTTTAATGCATTAACCATCATAGAGTATACATGTTCAAATGTTGGAGAGGTTGAAATTGTATATGCTACTATATCTCTTGAACATATATCTATCAATGCAGAAAGAAATATTTTTCCGTACTGTGTAGTAAATTGTGAAACATCTGTTGCCCATTTTTGATTAACATTAGTAGTTGTAAAATTCCTTTTAAATGTATATGTAAGTTTATTAGGATCACACACTTTATCTAATAAAAGGTTATTGAATTTTTCACCAACAGTTCCTTTGTATGACTTATATTTTTTTGCAGTAACTTTGGCTTTTAATCCTAATTCTTTCATTATTCTTTTAACCTTGTTTTGGCTTACTGATGTACCTTCATTTAATAGTTGTAATCGAACTCTTCTATATCCATATCTTGCTTTATGTTCATTGAAAATACGTATAATATCTGCTTTAAGTTCAAAATCTTTATCTTTTTGATTATATTTAGCTACGTTATAGAAGTATGTTGATTTTGATACTTTGATTACTTTTATCATGTCACAAATCATATAATAATCCCTTAGTTCAAATACAGCTCTTATTTTTTCTTGTTTTGTTGCTTTACTCTTTCCTGAACTAAGGAATCTAACTTTTTTAAAACAGCATTTTCCATTTCACTTTGTTCTAACTTTTTCTTCATATCTTTTAATTCTTTTTTTAACGTCTCATTTTCATTTTTAATTTTCTCATTCACTTTATTGTTTGACATTATTTTTGACTCGCTTTCAAATTTAGTTATAAATCCATTATACCCTAAATTATTGTAAAGTTTAATCCAATACCTTATTGTACTTGCATATACACCTGTTTCTGTTTGAATTTGCTTTTGTGATTTCCCCTTTTCAAGTTCTGTAATTACATGCATTTTCAGTTCAAATGAATATCTCTTTCTTCGTGTACTTTCTCCAACTGAATTAATACCCAAATTCTTTACTGTTCTTACCATCATTTTAATAGTAGATTCATCTAAATTATATTTCGTTGCTAGTTCTCTAATCGTGAATCCTTTATTTCTTTCCCTTATAATTTTCATCCTTAATTTTCTTGTTATCATTTAAAAACCCTCCTTTTTTTAAGTCCTAAAAAAGAGTCTCAGTCCATTGGTAAGCGTTCAAAATAAGACGGATTTAAAACAGATTTATCCTAGTTTATAATATAAGTAGGAGGAATGTATAATGGAAAAACAACATGATTGGAAAGAAATATTCACACGATTTGTGAACTCTGATTTAACTATTAATAAATTTTGTGTAGAAGAACAAATAACTACTCATAAATTTAAATATCATAGAAACAGATTAGAAATAGAAGGTTTTAAGTTTAAATCTAATGGAGATAAATCATTAGAAGCTACATTAAAAAGATCAAAACGTTGGAAAATAATATTCGAAGAATATAGAAAATCGAAATTATCAATAAAAAGGTTTTGTTCATTACATGGATTATGTAGAGATCAATTTAGATATTGGAAAGAAAAACTTTATATATTAGAAGGATATGATTTTAAATCTCCATATTCAGCTATTCACGATGAAGTGAAAAAACAAAACAATACATTTATTGAATTTAAAATAAGTGATTTAGAAAGTGATGAATTATCAAAAACTTTCAGAATAGACTTAACTAATGTAAGTTTAGTTATAGATTCTAAACATAACACTAGTTTTATTCAATATTTAGTTAAGGAGTTAAGTAAATTTTTATGATAGATTTTGATACAGTAAATGAAATATACTTATATCCAGGATATATTAAAATGCATTGTGGGATAGATGGATTAGTATCATTAGTTATGCATGGATTAAAAAGAAATCCATACGATGGTTCACTATTTATCTTTTGTAATAAAGCTAGAACTATTGTAAAAATACTTCACTTCGAACATTCTGGATTTTGGATTTATTACAAAAGATTTGAAACAGGTAAAATAAAATGGCCGATGTCATATCATGATCAGTGTATCACAAGAACAGATTTAAAAATGTTGCTTCAAGGTATGATAATATTACAACAACCATTACCAAAAATGAGCGCAGGAATAATTGCATAAAAGATAAAAAAATGACTTAAATACAACGTTTTTTAGTTGTATTTTTTGTCATTTTATGGTACAATTATAATATAGAAAGGTAGTGGTTAATTTGGATAATTTAAAACATTTAGAAGAAATAAAAAATGACCCCAAAGCATTGTATGACTTCACTTTATCACTACTAAAAACTGTGGATAACTTAGATGAAGAAAAGTTAAAATTAGAAAATGAAGTTGTTGTATTAAATGAAAAATTGAAATTATTTCAAAAAAGAACATTTGGTAAAAGTTCTGAAAAAACACCATCTAACTGTAAGGAATTTAATTTATTTACTCAAGATGGATATGAACATTTTAACGAAGCTGAAGCAAATTCAGATAATACTTCTTTTAAACCTATCGATGAAAACACTGGGAGAATAAAAAGAGTTAAAGGGAAAAATTTCGTTAATGCAGTTGATTTAGAAACTGAAGAAAAACATTACGAATTAAATGATTTATCATGTGATAAATGTAATGGTGTTTTAGAATCAATAGGAACTAAAGAAACTTATTCTTTAAAAGTTATACCTGCTAAATTAATTAAAGTTAAAAATATACAACATACGTATAAGTGTAGTTGTTGTGATGAAACAAATATAATAACAGCTCCAAAGAAAAATCCATTTATTAAAACAATGGTAGAACCTTCTTTTGTTGCTGATATAATCTATAAAAAATATTTCTTATCTATCCCTTTATATAGACAAGAAAAAGATTTTAGACAATTTGGTTTAGATATTAGAAGAAATAATTTATCTAATTGGTTTATTTCAGGAGCGAAATTATTAGAACATCTTTATAAAATAATGCATAAAGACATTCTAAATAGTAATGTAGCTCATGTTGATGAAACTACTGTTACTGTTATAAACAAGAAAAATAAACCTAATTCTCTTAGTTATATGTGGCTTTTAAGAAGTTCTAAGCATGATGATCAATCAAGTTTATACTTTTATAAAGACTCTAGAGAACATCATCATGCTAAAGTCATCTTAGATGGATTTAAAGGATATCTTCATTCAGATTGTTATGAAGCATATTTTAAATTAAATGATGTTACAAATGTTGCATGTATTGCTCATCTAAGAAGGAAGTTTATTGAAGTACAAGATGTAACTAAAACTAAAGATATGAAAGGAACTCTATCATCTAAAGCACTTTTATTAATAAATTATCTATATCGAATTGAACATAGATTAGAACAAGAGATAAAAGAAAGACAATTAAATAAAGAGGAATCATTTAAATTAATTTATGAAACTAGACAAAGAAAATCTAAATGGGCATTAAATAAATTAAAACAAGGATATGATAAGTACTTCTTAGAAGTGTTACCTAATTCTAAATTAGGTAAAGCTTTTACATATTTTGTTAATAATTATGAATATTTCTGCAATTACATATTAG
>JAWXUF010000064.1:0-3752 GCA_044432865.1 bacterium
TAGGTTATCAACTATTAAATAACTATATAGTTAAATTTAATTATAGAACTAAAACAATCAGTTTATGTAAACAGGATAATTCTTCTAAGTTTAATTAAGAATATAAAGTGGATATGTTTTATAAAATATTTTTATCAAAAAATCATTATTTCTAGATTGTAGTTAAGCTTTTGGCAAATAATCTACATAAACTAAATTACAAACATATCCACCTAGATAAACATTGGAATTTTGTATAAAAACATCCGAAAACTAGTCTTTTTACAATATATTTTGTAAAATATCTATTTTTTTTGTTTGCACCCATTTATATTTCAAACTAAATAAAATCTATTTTTATCTTAACTGTAAACAAATATACTCTAAATTATATTAATATAGTTGACATATTAAAAATTATAACATATACTATATATAGATGGCTATCTATGTGAGGTGATAAAATGAATACAAGTGATAAAATTTTAATTTATAAAGCATTAGCAGATGAAACAAGACAAAAAATTATTTCTATATTAAAAGAAAGTACTGTATGCGGATGTACTATATTAGAAAAGTTAGAAATAACTCAACCTACACTATCTCATCATATGAAATTATTATGTGATTTAAAAATTGTATCTTGTGAAAAGATTGGTAAGTGGTGTCACTATACATTAAATAAAAATATATTTATTGAATTAATTTCTGATTTAAATCACTTAATTCAATAAAAAATTTTAAAATAATACATAGATAAACATCTATGTAAGGAGGGGACTATGAATAAAATTCAATTACCTAAAGTAGCTTTTATATGTAACCATAATTCTTGTAGAAGCCAAATAGCAGAAGCATTAGGAAAACATTTATGTAGTGATATATTTGAAAGTTATTCAGCAGGAACAATTATAAAAAGTCAAATTAATCAAGATGCTGTAAGATTAATAAAAGAAATTTATAATATTGATATGGAAGAAACTCAATATAACAAGAAGATTGATGATATTCCTAACCCAGATATTGTTATATTTATGGGTTGTAATGTAGAGTGCCCTATATTAATTGCTAAATGTAATGATAATTGGGGATTAAATGATCCTACAGGTAAATCTGATAAAGAATTTAAATTAATTATTAAAGAAATAGAAAATAAAATATTAGAGTTAAAAAAGGTGGTTAATAATATATGAAAAAAAGATATATTATTTTAATTGTATTATTTCTCATTGCAGTTATTAACATAACAATTGGTTTTACTCTTGGTTGGGATATTGCAAAAATACCGTGGGATTTCTTTAGTACTCAAATATTAGGAATGAAATGGCTTGATGATTTATTAAATATTATAATTAATAGTTTATTTGGAGAAACATTTGGTGATGGTATATGGGGTAACGCAATACAATTTTTTATATATGATATGATTAAAATAGGAGTACTATTATGTACACTTATATTTGGTATTTCGTATATACAAAGTTATTTCCCACCAGAAAGAACAAAAAAAATACTTAGCAAATATAGTGGAATAAAAGCAAATATATTAGGTGCTTTATTAGGTACTGTAACTCCATTTTGTAGTTGTTCTTCAATTCCTATTTTTATAGGGTTTACTAGAGCTGGATTATCTAGTGGAGTAACATTTAGTTTTTTAATATCTAGTCCATTAGTTGATTTAGGTAGTTTAATGTTATTAGTTAGTTTCTTTGGATGGCCTATAGCTATTGCTTATATAATAGTAGGATTAATACTTGCTGTTATAGGTGGTACGTTAATAGAAAAAACTAAAATAGGAGAACAAGTAGAAGATATTGTTAAAGGTGAGTCTAGTATTGATATAGAAAATCCTAATTTATCTGTAAAAGATAGATTAAGTTATTCTAAAGATCAAATGATTGAAACTTATAAAAAAGTATTTATCTACATTTTAGTTGGAGTAGGTATCGGTTGTGTTATACATAACTTTATTCCAGAAGATATTATTAGTAATTTATTAGGAAGTAACACATGGTATGGAGTACCACTTGCTACTTTATTAGGTACACCTATGTATGCTGATATATTTGGTACTATCCCAATAGCAGAAGCATTATACTTAAAAGGAGCTGGGCTTGGTACAGTCCTAGCATTTATGATGAGTGTAACAGCATTATCATTACCTTCATTAATAATGCTAAAAAAAGTATGTAAACCAAAATTACTTGCTACATTTATTGTAATAGTTGTATTTGGTATTATATTAATAGGATATTTATTTAATTTATTTGGATATTTATTTATATAAAAAAAAGAAAAGAGGAAATTAAAATGGAAATTAAAGTGTTAGGACAATGTTGTAAAAAATCAACAAAAAATTATGAAAATGTAATAGAAGCAGTTAAACAATCTGGAAAAGATATTAATGTAGTACAAGTGAGTGATATGAATGAAATTATGAAATTAGGTGTTATGGCAACACCTGGATTAGTAATTGATAATAAAGTTGTATCTTCAGGTATAGTACTAACAGTAGAACAAATATTAAAATTAATAAATCCATGTACTTGTGGTAATTGTTAATAGTAAGTTTAATAAAAAGGATATCAAAAAATGATATCCTTTTTTGAACGAATATTCTATTAACTAGATGTCGAATTATGTAGTTTTCCTTACACATAATATACATTTTAAAATGCAAAATAAATATAAAAGTAAGATAATAGAATTACTTTATTTTGGAGTAATTAGAATCTAAATATCTATATATAAAGTGGATATGTTTTATAAAATACTTTTTACAACTTTTTTGCCAAAGGGGTCATACACGTCGAGAGTGTAGTCCGCTTGTGTAGAAAATAAAATTGAAGAAATATATCAACTTTTGTGAAAAAATAAAATTTAATTAAGTAAAACATGTCACTTCTCGGAATAATTATTGTGATGAGTGATAAATGTGAAAAATAAAATAGAAGTAATAACTTTCTCTAATGAAGATTTTTCATTAGAAGTAAAACTTGATGTAAATCAAGAGACAGTTTGGTTATCTCAAAATGAAATGGAAAAACTATTCAATGTTTCAACTGACAATATTGGTTTGCATATAAAAAACATTTTAAATGATGGAGAACTTAATATTTCAACTACCGAGGAATTCTCGGTAGTTAGAAAAGAAGGAAACAGGAATGTTAAAAGGATAATTAAAAATTATAATTTAGATATGATTTTATCAGTTGGGTATAGAGTTAATTCTAAAAGAGGTATTCAATTTCGTAAATGGACAAGCAGTATATTAAAAGACTATATGATAACAGGTTATGTTATTAACAAAAAAAGAATGAACTATTTAGAGAAAACAATAGAAATACAAACTAAAACGTTATCTTCTAGTTTAGATGTAGATATACTTGATTTACGAGATGTAATAGATAATTATACAAGTGCATTAACTTTATTAGTAGCTGAATCTAAATCTAATGAAATGGATGTAATTGTAAACGTTATTATGAATTGTTTAGAAATAAATTGATATATGTTAACTTAACTATTTTCTACACAAAGAAGCCAACGTCAAGAGTGTAGTTCGTTTGTTCAGAAGATAATTTCTAAAAAATAGATCGACTAATATTTAAAAAACTATATAAAAACACAAAAAACTAGTCATATTACAATGTTTATAATGGTACCCAAGTCAAGGACAAATAGTTGACAGTAAGTATTATTTATAATTTAAGTATTTAAACGAAAATAAAAGTATTAGAAATTTGAATAAATTAGTTCATTTCTCTAATACT
>JAWXUF010000065.1:0-3655 GCA_044432865.1 bacterium
GAAGTCAAAAAAAAGAAGAACTAAAAGTTCCTCTTAACTTACTTAATATCTAATAATTTTTTAACAGACTCTTGAGCTGATGTATTTTCTTTAAAAGCTTTATATAACTCCATAGCTTCACTTGATATTTCTGAATCACTTAAATCAAATAATTCATTTAATGATATATTTAATACTTCACAAATAATAGGAAGATCAACTGTAGAAGGCACATTAGTTCCATTAGGCGTAATCCACTTTTTAACAGTATCATCTTTAGTATCAAGTCTTTCAACTAATTCTAATCTCTTCTCAACATTACCTAATAATTTTTCTCTTAATACTTTCCTAACAATAACCCTGTAATCCTTATTCAATTTAATCACATCCTAACTATAATTTTATTATATCAATAAAATTTTCTAAAAACAACAAGAATGGATTTAAAATCACTTAAAAGTGTTGACAAAGAATTAATAATCCATTATACTAACGTTACAATGGATTTAAAATCCATAGAAAGAGGGTATGTATATGAACTACACAAAAGAAGAATTAGAATTTATTAAATACTTTGGAGTTGAGAAATTAGAAGAATTAGAAATACAAGATAAACTTAATATATTTATTAAATACATTTGTAAAAATTATTTAGGTAATATAGAACCGATATTTGCAGTATTTGATCATACTATTAAATCTACTGCATTATATCATTTTGATTTAAATGCAATTATATTACATCCTAAAAATAAAAATGATATGACTAGACTAAAAATATCAATACTTCATGAATTAGAACATTATTTTCAGTGGGTATATGTAAATAACTTTAATACTAATAAAGCTAAAAGATGGACTAAAGAAATAGAAAATTATAATACAAATAAAAAGCATTACTATAATCAAGAAATTGAAATAGATGCTATAGCATTCTCACAAGTAGTAATGTATGAAGAATATAAATTAAAAGTAGAAGTTAAAGATAATAAACTTCAAAACAAAATAAACAAATACAAATTAATTATGAACGACTATAAGTAATTAATTAAAAATCAGATGAGAAAGAAGGTAATTTGGAAGATAAGAAACAAAAAGAAATAAATGAAGCCAAAAACAAATATATATTATTCCTAGCAAGTATGATGGAAAAATATAATTCAATATTAATAAAAAAATAAGAAGGAGGACGACCTAATGTATAGAGAAGGAAAGAAGTGTGTTATATATGTACGTGTATCAACAGAACATCAAGTAGATGGTTATAGTTTAGATGCACAAAGAAATACCTTAAAACGCTATGTAGAACGTGAAGGAATGGAATTAGTTGAAATATATGAAGACGCTGGTAAATCAGGTAAATCTATTGAAGGTCGTCCATCATTCAAAAAAATGATTAGTGATATAGAAGATGATTTACAAATTGATTTTATACTCGTATATAAATTATCAAGATTTGGTAGAAATGCAGCTGATATCCTTAATTCAATAGAACACATCCAGTCATACAATGTAAATTTAATATCAGCTGAAGAAGGGATAGACTCTTCTCAAACAAGTGGTAGACTATTAATATCTATTCTATCAGCAGTATCAGAAATAGAACGTGAAAATATATTAGAACAAACTATGAATGGTAGAAGAGAAAAAGCAAGACAAGGTGGATGGAATGGAGGATTTGCTCCATACGGATACAAGTTAGTAGATGGTAAATTAGAAGTAGTGGAAGATGAAGCTGAAACTATTAAAAGAATATTTGATTTATATGCTAATAAAGGATATGGATCAGAAAAGATGGCAAAGGAATTTAATCTTACAGGTTACAAAAAGAAAATAAGAAAACAAAGTACATATGATAGATGGACTGCAAGAACAATAATAGCAATACTTGATAATCCAATTTATATCGGTTCAATAGCATATGGTAGAAGAACTAGAGAAAAAGTAAAAGGAACTAAAAATAAATATCGCACAGTATATAGTGATGACTACATATTAGTAGACAATTGCCACGAAGCAATAATAGATTTAGAAACATGGGAAAAGGTAAGAGAAAGTAGAATAGAAAATGCTCTAGCTTGGAAACCTAAAGTACCTAAAAATAGAGTTCACTTCTTATCATCTATACTAAGATGTCCTAAATGTGGTGGAGCAATGTATACAAGAAAATATCGTTACAAAGGGAAAAATGGATATTATAAAGAATTTTTCTACTATGTATGCAACACTCATAAAATACAAAGAACAAATCAATGTAATTCTAATTTAAAAATATTTAAACAACAAATAGAACCACACGTTATAAGTATAATAAAGAACCTTATAAGAAATGAAACATTCCTA
Source organism: bacterium (assembly GCA_044432865.1). GTDB lineage: Bacteria > Bacillota_I > Bacilli_A > Acholeplasmatales > Anaeroplasmataceae > JAWXUE01. Next base: position 2,323 of record JAWXUF010000065.1, read on the forward strand.
AAACAAGTTAATGCTAAAATAAATAATAACGTTGATGTATCTGAATTACTAACAAATAAAAACAACATTAAAAAACAACTTACAATAGCACTAGATAATAAAAAAAGAGTTGTTTATGAACTAGACAATTTACCTCTAGATATAAAACATAGAGAAATGAGAATTCAAGATTTAAATAGTAGACTAGATACCTCATACGATTTAATAAACGAACTAGAAACTAGAATAAATGATTTAAATACAAGAATAGAGTCAGTACAATTAGGGAAAGTATCATACCAAACTGTATATGATGCATTATCTAATTTTGATACCTTATTTAATCAAATGAATGATGAAGAAAAGAAAGAAAGTATTGTTGGGATAATAGATGAAATACACATCAATGAAGAACCTATAAACAATAACTACATCAACAGAGTAAAACTTAAATTCAACATATCAAACGATGAACTAGTATTAGATATAAATAACAATGACTTCCAAATATCACAAAGTGAAATAGATAACTACAAAGAAAATACATACTATGAATACATTCCAGAAAATTATAAAAGTTGTAATAAAGGTAGAACTAAATTAACTGAAGAAGAAAAAGAAGCAAGAAGATTAAAAAGATTACAACAAAAAGAAAATAAAAAACAAATTGAAAAACCTAAAGTTGTTAGACAACAAAAAGTAACATACAAAGTAATTCAAAACTATGTAAAAGAAAAATATAACTTTAACGTACATACATCTTATATAGCTGAAGTTAAAAGAAGTTTTGGAATAGATATGTATGATGCACCAAATGCAGTAGAACAATTAAAAAGACCAAGAAAACTAGCTCCACATAATAAAGTAATAGCAATTACTGATGCTTTAAAACATTATGGAGTAGTACAATAAATTAATCTCAATTAGAAATAATAACTCTAATTGAGATTTTATTTTATAGTATTATAATTACTAATATGTTAAAATTATTAACAAAGGATGTGAAGAAGATGAAGATAATTTATATTACTAATAATGATATAAAACTACAAAATATTAAAAATAAAATTAACTTTAATCATACATTTACTTTATCTAATTCTATTCCTAATGATTTAGATATTTATAATGTTGTTATATGTGAAAAATCATACCTAAAAGATATATTATGTACTATGAGTGATTTTAGTAATAGAACAAAACTACTTTTAATATCTGATGATGATTTTATCACTAGAGATTTAGAAAATATATTATTTCAATTAAGAAATGAAAACAATAAAATTACATTATGTACTAATACATCTAAAATAGATATTAATATTAAAGATATATCTTACTTCAAAATAGAAGA
>JAWXUF010000066.1:0-3607 GCA_044432865.1 bacterium
TAAAATACTACAATGAAAAAAGAATTATGAAAAAATTAAATTGGAATACTCCAATTGAATACAAAGAAATGTTTAAATAACAATATAATTTTTTTCTCACTTTAAGGGTAAAATACAATACTTTTATGTTTTTAATATTTTATTAATAAAACACTATTTAATCGCATAGTAAAGCCATTTATTGCGAAAAATAGTGGTAATTAATCATATACAAAATTATATCAATGAAAAATCTATGTGAAAAGTAATTTAAAACAAATCGTAATTCAACACATTTAATTAAAAATATGATAAAATAATTAAAGCGAAAATCAATTTAAAGGAGGGTTAAATTATGAAAAAAATATTAGTATTTTTATTATTACTTTTTGCTATAACAGGATGTACATCAAATGAATATATTCCTACAGCAATAGTCTCAAATATTTCATATGATGAAACAACTCAAAATTTATCCCTACAAGTTGAAGTTACAGATAAATCAAATACAATAGAAAATGCTGTAGTAGAATTAGTAGCAGTAGATGAAGTTATCTCAACTAATTATTTTAAAAGTAAATATATATATACATTCAATAATATAGATGCTAATGAAACTTATACATTAAAAGTAAAAGCTACATATGAAATGAATGGTGTACTTATGGAAAATAAAGAAATCCATAGTGTAGACATAAGTAGTTTTTTATCAACTCATGATATTTATTTTCCATCAAGTACATTCTCATACAATGGTTCATCACATAGTATTTACTTAATGAATGTTTCATCTGAATATACAGTAGAATATGAAAATAATAATCAAACTGAAATTGGTATCTATTTAGTAAAAGCAAGTGTATATTTAGATGGAAAGAAAATTGAAACATATACAGCATATTTAATTATTTCTGAATCTAATCCTGAGTTAGTTGTTTATGATCAAGAACATTACTATACATCAAAACCCATAACAGTAGATTATATAATTTCTAATAACGCTGAAGTAGAAATTACATATGATGGACAAAGTGAGGCACCTATTGAAGTAGGTACATATAATGTTGCAATAAAAGTAGTAAGTGTAAATATGACTTTTAATGTTGAAATGAAAATTGTAAAAGCAAATATTGAAATATATTCTTCAAATAGAGTAGTTGTTTATGATGGAAATGAACAAACTATTGATGTTACAACAAATATTGAATGTGATTATTCAATCACATTTAATGGGTCTTCATCATTTCCTACAGAAGTTGGTGCTTATGATGTTAAAATAAGTGTTGCTGAAACTGATAATCATGAAAGTGCAACTAAACTTTTAAAATTAACTATTTTAGATAATTCTGATTTAGTAAGTGTAGATGAGTTGTTTATTAGTCAATTAGTATTTGTAAATGATTTTGATATTATAGTTGAATTATATAATCCAACTCAAAGTGCTATTGTACTTGATGATTATTCAATTGTTATTGGTAATTATTTAAATAATAAAAAAATTAATTTATCTGGTACTGTAAATTCATTATCAACATTTACTTTAGCATCAGAAAACTCAAGTTACTCACTACAATACAATCAAACTTCAAATATACTTGTAGCTTCAAGTAATCAAACTATTGCATTGTATTCAAATTCGCTTTTAGATACAGTTGAACTTGGAAGTATGCTTAATTATGTTAGAAAGTCTTCTGTGGGGTTTCCTAGTCAAATTTTCAATGAATATGAATGGTTATTTTTAGAAAATGATATCACCCTAACAATAAACTCACATGATTATAAATATACAGCTGAAGATGAGTTTTTATCTTATGAAATTTTTTATACAAATAAAAACTATATAAATAAAGGTGAAGTAGTGAATTTTAATGATCATGTAATTGTTATGCTTGGAAATGAACAAGTTAATGTTACATCAAGTATGATTAAATCAAATAATATTGATATTACATCTTTTGGTACATATTCAGTAACATTCATTATTGATGGACATGAATTCACAACATCATATATTGTTTGTGATTTAGAAGGACCAAGAATTGTTATAAATGATGTTAATTTACAATTTTCAATAAATGAAACAATTAACTTTGAATCATTAATAAGTGTATATGATGATTCAACTATCACTGAAGTATCATATGATCATAATGAATTTGTAGTTGGTGTTAATGCAATAACATACACTGCAGTAGATGTTCATGGTAATAAATCAACTTTAATTGTTTACGTAATAATTGTCGAATAAGCATAAAACTTAGGTTTTATGCTTATTTTTTGTATTTTACATATAGTTTACAAGGTATTTTGTATAAAAATAGAATAGTGGTATAATATGTAGTGAAAAAAGGTATTTTGTTGACTAAAAACATACCAAAGTATTTAATCAAATTTGTAATAAGAGGTGAAGCTTTATGATTCAATTAATAAATGTAAATAAAATAGATAAAAAAGCTTCAATTAAAAATGTTAATGTCGAACTAAAAGAAGGAGAATCAACAGTTATCGTTGGTACGAATTTAGAACAAAAAACTTTATTATTAAAAGTAATGAGTGGTATATACCAACCAGATGAAGGTAATGTTAATTTTAATGGTGCACAATTAAAATTAATGGATAAAACTTTCTTCTATGTACCATCAGAACCTGGATATAAAGAATTTAGTGATGTTAGACAATTATTTAAGCATTATACACTTTATTACGACAATTTCGATAAGGATTTAACTAAGGTAATGAACAGTGTTCAAATTAGTATGAATGACTTATTAGAAACGTTATGTTTTAGTAAAATAAAATTAGTTTACTTAATCATAGCACTTTATTCAAATTCTAAATATATTTTCTTAGATAACATCCTTGCTAATGTTACTCAAGAAGTAAAAGAACATATGCTTAGAATTATGAAAAAGAATAGGCTAAAGAATCAAGGTTTAATTTTCACAGCAAAAGATTTAGAAGGTTTAGATGGTATTATTCAAAATGTAATGATAGTTAAAGATAATGTAAATATATATCCAACAACAATTCTCAATCAATATTTAAAAGTTACTTTATCTTTTAAGGAAAAAATTGATGTAGAAGAATTCAAAAAATATAAATTTAATTATATGTATCCTATGAAGAGAACTGCAATAGTTATTATGAAAGATGATGATACTTATATTAAAAATGTATTTACTGATTGTTCTCCATCTTCATACGACATATTAGATTTAGAATTAGATGATATTTTTCATTGTATAGGTGATTATATATGAGAAAATTAATCGATAACGAATATAATAACGGTCGTATTATTACTTACGGTATAATGGTTGTTGTATTAATGATATTTACATCATTATGTATAAATTCATATGGAAGAGATTTATTTACGGAAATAGATAACTTGAATTACTTAATTCCTGCTATTGTATTAATAGTAGTATTTAGAAATTTTAGATACTTAAAAGATCCAAAAGAATCTTTTTCAGCTCTTAGTGTACCAATAAGTAAAATGGATATATTTAAAATAAAATATATCGTTTCCTTAAAACAACTATTAGTAATTATATTGCCAACTATTATTATGGCTTTTCCAATCTTTATTTTCTGTAATGGTGGATTTGCTATTAATTATATGGAT
>JAWXUF010000067.1:0-3509 GCA_044432865.1 bacterium
ATTAAATTAATATAATAAAAAAATATTGACAATTTTATTATATATATAGTATACTATGAAAGCATGGTTTCGAAAGAAAGGTGGTTTATAACATGAAAAGAACATATCAACCAAATAAACGTAAAAGACAAAAGACTCATGGATTCAGAGCTAGAATGGCTACTGTTGGGGGACGTTTAGTATTAAAAAGACGTCGTCTTAAAGGACGTAAAGAATTAACTGTATAATCTGAAGAACTAGAACTACTTGATAAAAATTGATTATTCTCTTTTTTAAGTAGTTCTTTTTTTATTATATGAGAAAATTATATCGAATAAAAAAAAGTAAAGAAATAGAAAGTATCTTACGTAAAAAGCAATCTTATGGAAATAAACATTACATATTATATGTAACTAAAAATATCGAGACCAACCATTTCCGATTAGCTGTTAGTGTATCTAAGAAATTAGGTAATGCTGTTGTAAGAAATAAACAAAAAAGACAAATAAGAAGTATAATTCAAGGGTACGAAAAGAATATTAGTAATTATAATCTATTTATTATTGCTAGGCCTGGAGTACTTGAATCAACTCATCAAGAAAGATCTATACAACTTAAGAGATTACTTCAAAAAAGTAATGTATGGCATCAGGAGGAAAAATGAAACTAAATTTAAATTTTAATTATAAAAGAATTGTACTTGTATGTGTTCTTTTATTAATTGTTTTATCTTTATCTGGTTGTGGATATGACACTTCCTTAAATGGATTTAATGATGAAACAAATTTATTCGGATGGTTATTAGTTTGGCCTATTGGTTGGTTAATGAATACAATTGGTACATTCTTCAATGGATCATATGGTATTGCATTAGTTTTAACTACTGTAATTGTTCGTATTATTTCTTGGCCAATCTATGCTGGGTCAACAAGTTCAATGTTTAAAATGCAATTAGCTCAACCTGATATTGCAAGAATACAATCTAAATATGCTGGAAGAACTGATCAAATAAGTAAAAATAAACAACAAGCTGAAATGCAAGCAATTTATAAAAAACATGAAATTAATCCATTAGGGTGTATGATAATGGTTTTCCAATTTCCAATTTTCTCTGCAATGTATACTGTAATTAAACGTATCACTGTAGAAGGTGGAGATTTAACATTAACAAACATGAGTTTATTTGGATTTGATTTAACTTCAAGTTTATATTCAGGTGGTATTGGAAATCAAATATTTACAGGTGTATTAGTAGTATTAGTTGTTGCTACTATGTTCTATTCTCAATATTTATCGAGAAAGAAACCAAGTTATGCTAAAAATATTCCTAATAACAATCCTAAGGCCCAACAAACTCAAGATACAATGAAAATGATGATGTACTTCTCTCCAATTTTAATGGGTGTAATGGCATCACAAGATGCTGGGTTAGCATTATACTGGGTAGTTGGTAACTTATTCCAATTAATTCAATCTATTGTAATTAGAAAAAAACAAGATAACAAATATAAAGCATCAAAAAATATAATCTAAAAGTAAGTGGTGAACATATGTTAAGAAAAGAAGAGTTTAGAGCTAAAGATATGGATGCTGCAATGGAAATTGCAGTATCAATGTTTAATATTTCAAGTGAAAAAATATTTATCTCAGTTTTAGAAGAAACTGCTGAAGATATGTTAGTTGAAGCACTTGTTGATATTAATTTAGTATTAGAAGGTAAACGTTACATTGATTCAATCTTAAGTAATTTTGGATTTGATTATTCAATTGAAGCTTCTTCTACTGCTAATGAAGGAGAAATATTTTATAATATTACTTCATCAGAAAATTCATTATTAATTGGTTTTAAAGGTCGTACATTAGATGCACTTCAAAATCTTGTTAGAGATTTATTAAAATCATATACTCAAGGAAAAGTATTAGTTACTATTGATATTGGTGGATACAGAGAAAAACGTAAAAACCAATTAGAAATTGTAGCAACTAAAGTTGCTAAAGAAGTTGCTAAGACTAAAATTGAAGTTAAATTAGATCCTATGAATTCTTTTGAAAGAAGAATTGTACATGCTAAATTATCAGATTGGCGTGATGTAGTTACTGAATCAGAAGGTAATGGAGATAATAGAGCAATAGTTATTAAACCAAGAAATTAATTATTAAAAAGAAACAAGAAATTGTTTCTTTTTTTTTGCAAAAATTGATGAAATTTGTTATAATGTACAAAGATATAGAGGAGGGATACTATGTGGGTAAAACGAAGACATACTGCTGCATATTTTGTCATACGATCAATAGTGCGCATAGTTTCTAAATTCAAATACAATTTTAAATATGAACAATGTAAAGAAAAAGGGCCATTTTTAATATTAGGTAACCATTCAATTGCTCATGATCCACTTTTATACTCAGCACTATTTAAAAAGAAAGTATATTTTCTAACTGCTGATGAATTATTAAGAATGGGTTTTTTTAGTAAACTTGTCCAGTTTTTTATTGCACCAATACCTAAAACCAAATCATTAAGTGATACTTCTTCTGTTAAAACGATGTTACGTATAGCAAAGCAAAAACAAAATATTTGTATATTTCCAGAAGGAGCAACCACTTACTGTGGAAATCAAAGTGAAATAGATCCTTCAATTGCTAAATTAGCTAAAAAGATTAATCATCCAATAGCTCTTGTAAATTTAGAAGGAGGATTTCAATCTTATCCTAAATTTGCTAAAAAAGTAAGAAAAGGAAAAATGAAAGCATACGTTAAAAGAATTATTACTCCGGAAGAGATGTCTTTAATGTCTGTTGATGAATTATATGCTGTTATAAAAGAAACATTAAAAGTACCTTTAGTACAAGATGCTAAATATAGATATAAAAGAAAAGCTGAGTTTTTAGAAACAACAATTTATTATTGTTCTCATTGTGATTCTTTTGATACGACTACTTCTCATAAAAATACTTTTTCATGTACTAAGTGTGGTGTTTCTTATGAAGTTGATGAACAAGTTAATTTAGTTAATGAAAATGGTAAAACTACTATTAGTGAATTATTTCATAAACAAGAAGAAAAAATTAATACATTATCAATAGATGATATTAATAATGCTGGGTTTAATGATGAAGTAACATTAACAGAAGTTATTAATTATAAAAAGGTATTAAGAGCACAAGGTACTCTTAGGTTAGAAGATGGTTGTCTTGTTATTAATGAATTTAAATTTGAATTAGATAAGATAATTGGATGTTGTACTACTGGTAGTGATATGGTTGATATTTATTACGAAAACTTAACATATCAGTTTAGAGGAGATAAAAAGTTTTGTGCTTTAAAGTATATGAACATTATTTATCGATATGGTAATATAGCAAATAATATAGATACAAAGTTTTTAGGAAAATAAAGGAATAGTTTATAGAGTGAACCCCATAAGTTGGACTTTAAGAAAAATTTAATTTAATGTTACATCATTTAAGGTTTGATGTCTATATGAAATAGGCGTCAAGCCTTTTAATTTTGTCATAATTCTTTTTCC
>JAWXUF010000068.1:0-3336 GCA_044432865.1 bacterium
TAAATCAGTAGGTATATTACCTTTATATAAAGACTGTGGATATTCTCCAAAAATAATAGTTTCACCTTTTATAATCGGAGTATTTAAAAAGTTATTGTTTGTTTCATCATTTTTTTTCATCAATTACCTCCTGTGTATTATTGTACTATTAACATCTGATTCTTTTATCAACGCATGTAAATCATTCTTATTAAATCTTACCAATCTACTCTAATAGGTAATACTAAATGAGTTAAGTTTAAATCTGATTCACCTTGAATAATAAAAGGTTTAACTTCTCCTGAGAAAGATAAAATAATTTCAGTAGAAGTAAAAGATCTTAATGCATCTAAAATGTATTTAGAAGAAAAAGCAATCTTTAAAGGACAATACTCTGAATTATCTAATTGAACTACTTGTTCAGATGCTGCACCTTTTTCATTATTCTTAGTTAAGATTTCACATACTTGTGATTCAGTATTAAATAATCTTACTACATTATAATTATTTTCTTTATCTTTAGGAGATAAAACACCAACACGTTCAATAGCTCCGATTAAATCTTCTTTATTAAATTTTAAATTAATTGGGAATGAATCTGGTATTAATCTAGAAGTATCTGGATAAGCACCTTCTAATAATCTTGATTGGAATAAAGTATTATTAAATTTAAATAATATTTTATTAGTTGTGAAATAGATTTCTAATGTTTCATTATAAGATTCAATTGTTTTCATTAAATCATCTAATGTTGGTTTAGGAATAACTAAATCAAAATCAGCATTGATTTCTTCAGTAAAAATATATTTTCTTGATAATCTAAAAGAGTCTGTTGCAATAGCTGTTAATTGACCTTTTGAATATTTAAAATTAACTCCTGTTAATATAGGACGTTTTTCTGATGTTGCACATGCATATGCAGTTTCTTTAATTAATTGCTTCATGATCTTAGCATCTAACATTAAAGGTTTTGTTAATGGAATGAATTCCATATTAGGATAATTATCAGCATCAAATAAAATTAAATCAGATTTAAATCTCTCAGCTTTTAATACAACAAGTTTTTCTTCAACCATAGTCATATTAATTTGTTTAGCATTTTGTGCTCTTACTATTTCTAATAATTGTTTACCATCATAAACAATTACACCTTCTTCTTCAATAGTTAATGATTTATCGTTTATTAAAACTTGAATAGATAAATCAGTATTATTAGCTATTAATAATAACTCATTATCTTTTGCTACTATTTTAATACCTGTTAATATAGGCATTGCTGTTTTTGTTGGTAAAGCTCTACTTACAACAACTAAGTTTTCAAGTAGTACTTCTCTATCAATTGTGAAATTCATAATTTCGCTCCTTTATTATTCTTTTATTTAAATTATTATTACTACTATGAGTGTGGATAAGTGGATAACTATAAATAATGCTTTAGTTAAAACATTTATCACTCATTTTTCTATGTGGGAAACACTGTGGATTAATGTGGATAAAATTGGGGATAACTTTTAATCGATTTTTTTAACTATAGTATCAAAAGCCATTTTTAAGTCTTCACTGGTCTTTAATTCGTTTTCAATTCTTTCACATCCAGACATAACTGTTGAATGATCTCTTCCTTCGAATAAACTACCAATCTTTTTATAAGATAATCCATAATTACTTTTTAGTATGTACATTGCTAAGTGTCTTGCTAATACAAATTTAGCAGTTCTTTTGCTACCTGTTAGTTCATTTATAGTAATATTATAAAATGCTGCAACAACATCTTGTACTTTTGTAAAGTTTGTTTCATTATGAGAATTACTAATTCTTTTATTATTTATTAATGAAGCTAAGGCTTCTTTAGCATTTTCTAAATTCATTTTAATATTTAAAGTACTACAGAAATATAAAACTCTAGTGAAAGCACCTTCTAATTCTCTTATATTATTAGTGAAAATTGACGCTATAAACTCTAAAACATCCTCATCTACTTCTAATTCAGTACTTTCTAATACTTTTCTTTTTAATATATTAACCCTATGATCTAAGTTTGGAGTAGCAACATCTACTGTTAACCCTGCACTAAATCTAGAAGTTAAACGGTCCATTATATTTAATTCATGAGATGGTCTATCTGATGTAATAATGATTTGTTTGTTTTGATTTGCTAATAAATCAAATACTTTAAAGAATTGTACTTGTGATTTTTGTCCTATTTCAAGTAATTGGATATCATCTATTAATAAAACATCTAAATTATTATACTTATCTTCAAAATCAGGCATAATACCTTTAGCAAATTTAGTATAATCTTCAATAAATTGGTCAGCTTTTACATATAATATCTGTTTATTTATATCACTATCTAGAATATAATTCCCAACAGCTTGCATTAAATGTGTCTTTCCTAACCCAACAGACCCAAAAATATATAGTGGATTTGCTACAATACCTGGTTGATCTGCAATCTTCATTGCCATTCTAAATGCAAACATATTACTCTGTCCAACAACAAAATTATCAAAACTAAATGAAGTTCTTATATTATTACGATATAAATTTTTAATATCTTGTACAGGAACCTTAGCATTTTCTAGTTCTTCTAACTCAGATTGTAATAAAAATTTAAACTTAACATTCTCCTCAGTTAATTTAGATATTATTTCATTAATTTTGTTAATATGGAACCTATTTAACTTATTTTGGATATATTGTGTAGGAGTTACTACATATAGGTATCCTTGTTCAAATTTTTTGTATTCACAGCAAGAAAAAATTTCATTAAATGTTTGTTCATCATATTCTTGTTCTGCAGCACTTAAAACTGAGTTCCAAAGTTTTACATAATTATCGATAATATCACCTTCTTTTTCCTTTTATATTACTTCATTATAATATAAAAAAAGAGAAAATCAACAAATACTTTTCCACCGAAAATGTGGATAACTTTTGTAGAAAATTGGGGATAACTAGCATAAAATGTGGATAACTTTTCAAAAAAGTGGCTATTTAACACTATTTAATTGAATTATCCACATATCCACATGTGGACAATTTTGGGGATAACTTATCCCCATTTTAGACAAAATTATACACAAATTTATCCCCATTTTTTTATTATTTTTTAATTAACTTTTAGATATCAATTAAATATGATATTTTTAGTAAAATTCCTTTGAATTTCAAAGCTAAAACGTCCTATTTTTAATTAATGTTGTTGTTGTGTCATTTATTTAAATTTTATTGTATTTTTCTATTTAATAATACATGTTTCTTGAAAATATCGATTTTATTCTTCTTAATTTATGTGAAACAATTTTTATTATTATAATTAGAAAAAAATCATAAAAAAATTAATTAAATTAATAT
>JAWXUF010000069.1:0-3049 GCA_044432865.1 bacterium
AAGTAATTCTTTATAAAATAACTCTCTTAAATCAGCACCTAGTAATTGAACAGGTTCATCAAATACTAACATTGTTTGATTACTAGCTAATACAATTAGTGTTGTAACTAAAGATTTTTGGCATCAGATAATGACTTCATTTTTCTTTTTAAATCTATACCGAATTTTTTATACAATTCTAATACATATTCCTTATCAAAATTAGGTAAGAACGTTGAGTATGTTTTAGTTATTTTATTAACATTCTGATTTGAACTCATGTAATTAGACATTTCTATTGGATCAAAATGACAACAAATATTTAATGTATCATTTTTTAATATCTCTCCATATTCAATGCTACCTGATTGAATTTTTCTTTTTCTAGCAATTAATTTCATTAATGTTGTTTTACCAACACCATTTCTACCTAGTAATGCATAAATGTTTCCAGGTACTAATTCAAAATTAATATCTTTTAATACTTCTTTTTCTTTTTTATTTATTATAAAATTTTGTGATAAATTATTAATCTTAATCATTTGTATACTCCTTTTCTATTTCAGAAATTAGCTCTTCTTTTGTGATTTTTAATGCTTTTGCTTGTTTAATTAATTTAGATACTTCATTAGATAATAAAATAGTTTTTTTATTTTCTACTAATAAGTCTAAAGCTCCTGTATTAACAAACATTCCTAATCCTCTTTTTTTATAAATGATATTTTTATCGATTAATAAATTATATCCTTTTAAAATAGTAGCTGGATTAACCTTGTACAACAATGACATTTCTGTTGTTGACATAATTTGTGTTTCTTCTTTGTATGTACCATCAATTATTCTATTTTCAATCCATCTTGCAATTTGAATAAATATTGGTTCGTTATTATTAAACATTTTAACCCTCCTTATTTGCTTAGTTAATTACTCAACTAACTAACCTATGAACATAGTATAAATTATTTGGAAATATTTGTCAACTCCATTTATAAAAAAAATAAGAATGATTTCTCATTCTTATTTAATGTAATGCATTATTATACTTCCACATACCCCAACATTTAAACTTTCAGTGTCTTCCATTTCAATATAAATATTTTTATTTAATACAGCAAATACTTCATCACTAATACCACTACCCTCATTGCCAAGTACTAATGCAAAGTTATCACTTTTAGTTACTTCATTTAAAGAAATCCCATTTTCAACATTAGTTCCATAAACATCATGTGTATCTTTTAATCTATTTATAAACTCAATTATATTACCATTTAGTAAATTTAATTTAAATATAGCTCCTTGTGATGATCTTATAACTTTATCATTATAATAATCAACACATCCTTCACTACAAAATACAGTATTGAATCCAAAAGCTTTTGCACTTCTTAATAAAGTTCCTAAATTACCAGGATCACTTACTCTATCTAATATTAATACTTTATTAGAAATTTCTTTTTTATTTATTTTTTTAACTACACCAATTACAGGACATACAGTATTTGTTGAACATATTTTTTTCATCACTTGTTCTGAAACTTTAATACCATCATAATCATCTAATATTGTATATACTTCAACAAGTAGATTTAATTCTTTAGCTTCTTTTACTAAATGATCACCTTCTACTAAAAATAAATTCATTTCGTTTCTATATTTACTTTTATTTAATTTAATTAATTCTTTTACTTTTTCATTTGTTAATGAAGTAATCATCTAATCACCTACTTTATTTATATTATACAATAAAAAAATAGACTGTAAAAGTATTTTATACAGTCTATTTTAAATTAAATTAAGAAATGAAAATTATTTTGCTTCTACAGCAGCAACATCCATTTTTTCTACCATTAATTGTTCACCATTTTGTTTGAAAGTAATTGTAACTTCTCTTTCAAATTTAGCAACAATTGTATCACCATCAACTTTATATTCAGTTCCATTCCATAATAAGAAACCTTCAATAAATAATTTGTGACTAATTTTATTTTGTTGTAAACAGTGTTTAGAAATATTAACAAATGCTAATGAATCAACTTTTTCAAAACATACTTCAGGTGCATTTGAAATAGAAATGAATAATCTTCCTTTTTCTGTATTACATACTGCATAACAAGTATTAAATAATGAAGTCATAGCTCCACATAAAAATCTACCAAATTGTTCTGTTGGTAAATCATAAATAGGGTTTTTACAATATAAAGCTTCGTTATCTTCACCAAATTTTTTCATTTGATTTGATAAATCATATAAACTTGATGGGAAAGTTTCAGTTTTTTCATTCCATCCCCATAACCATACTTTTTTATCTGCATCACATCCGATGTATTGAGCATCAAAAGTTTGCTCATCATCACCGAATTTTACTAAACATTCTTTAAAATTGATATTAATATTTCTTTGTTTAATAACATTAACTTCTAATGCTTGTTGTACTGCATATACACGTCCTAATGTAATTGCATATACTTGACTAAAGTCTTTTGTATCTACATTTAATTTTTTGATAATTTCTAAAAATTCCATAATTCTTACCTCTTCTTTTTATATATTTTATAAGTGAACTTATACCTAATATAATACCACATAGTTATATAAATAAATAGTATTTTCTAATTATTTTTCTTTTTAATTATAACAAATGTAAGTGCTCCACCAACCGATACTACTAAAATAAATAAAACTATACCAAGAACAGTTGTATTAAATGATGTAGTTTCACTTGGAAACTCTACATAATTAATTGTAAAATTCGTTTCAACACTCTCATGATTGTAACTATAGTATTCATCTTTTAGTGACACAACAACTGTATATTCACCATCTTCAATTATATCAATTACATCAATTAATTTACCATCTTCAATTGAATAATAAGTGAATTTAAATAAAGTATTTATTGATACATATTCAAATTCATTCTCTTCATTTACTATACAAATTGTATCCTTATTAACTCCAAACATTGATACTGAAAGAGTAGTAATTAAATACTCTTCAACTTCATCATTTAATACTTCTTTTCTTTCATCAGTACTAAATTGTGTTTCTTCGCTTATTGTAATAACTA
>JAWXUF010000070.1:0-3002 GCA_044432865.1 bacterium
TCCTTCTTCATCATATTCTTTTGAAGGTACTTTATCATTATTAAAATCCCATGTTTGTGTATATTCTATATCTTTATACCACCCAGCAAATTCATATCCTTCTTTTATTGGTGTTGGTGGGATATTTACTATTAATTCTCCATCTACATCATCAATGAAATATACTGAATCATAATACCTTTCTGCATCTACTTCAATATCTATTCCTATTTCAACATAATATGTGATATTAGCTGGTCGATGGATAATCTCATCGTATATAGAATCCATATATTTGTAATGAATGAATAAATTGTAATTTTCTAATTTGTGTATATTATAATATAAATAGTATATTTGATTCTGAGTAAAACTTGAATAAAATACATTAATTATTTTATTCGTATCTGATGGTTCATATTTAATTACAGCAGTTCCAGGTTCAGTATATACATTTGGGTAATAAATGTTAGTTGCATCTTCAATAGTAATATGAGCTAAATTTCCATAAGCTTGATGACCTATTGATTTAACTTCTAATCCTTCAATTATATTTGGAAATATTAATGTAGCTTTTGTTTTTCCTTCTTCGCTAATATCAACTATTGCAGCAACTTTATCACCTCTGTAATAAGTAGTGTATTCGAAATCACCACTGGTTTGAACATTACATGCTGTTAATGATGTAATGCTAAGCACTGATAAAGCAAGACATAATATTTTTTTCATGAAGAAATCCCCCTTTTCTTAAGTATAACATAGTTATAAAATAATGTTGTTAAATGTATGTGTTATTTAAATAAAATAACAGTTATATTAATTAGTTTAGGTTATTAATTGTGTATTACTATTTATGTATGTTTTTTATCGTAAAATCACTCATCCCACCTTCTTTTACAACATTTTAAAGCGTCTTCATACTTATTATCATTCAAAAATATAAGCCAAAATTTTTCTAATCCGTATATTAATTCTTTATTTTCACCCATAGTTGCACCACAGTGGCCTATTTTCCCACAACTTTCACTAGTAAACTCCATGATGTATTTATCAGTACTTTCGTCTTGTAAATCACCATTCCAATGCTTACAGGCATGTGTGGCCATTTCCTTTAGTCTATTTAATTCATCATCTGGTGTATTTTCATTAAACCATAATTTTAATTGAAACATATAATCACTCCTCATTATGATTGTATCATTAATTAAATTTAAATTCTTGATGAAAATGAACTTTTTTATTTTTTTCTTATTTGAAGGAGACTTTTCCCTCCAACAATAATCATTAGTATTCCTATAATAACTATTACTTTACAAACAACCCCTTCAAATGTCCAATTAGCTAAATCCATTAGTCCTATAAAGCCACCTTGATTTGTAAATATAATTCTATCTACTAAAACTTCACCATATAAAATTATTCCAAAGAAGAATGCTAATCCTATAGGAAATAGTATCCATAGTAATGGTCTTTCGATAATATAGTTATTTATCTTAGCTAATCTTCCTGTATTATTATTTTCTTTTTTAGTTGGTTTTGTTTCTGTTTGAGTAACATTAAATAGTTCATCTAAACTTATTTCAAAGAATCTAGCTAGTTCTATTGCTTTTCTTGTATCTGGTTCACATTCTCCTGTTTCCCATTTACTTACCGCTTGTCTTGAAACAGATAATTTTACTGCTAGTTCTTCTTGTGTTATGTTTTTTTCTTTTCTTAAATTATAAATTTTTCCATTTAATTTTTCCATTATTAATCACCTCAGTTATTTTATACATTAATTACCACTAGCACTCCACCATTTATACCTTGAAAACGACGCAACTTTAGGTTGCATTTGATATTTTATGTTAATATAGTATCATATTTAGTATAAAAATAAAATCACAAATAACATGTAGTTGATGTTATTTGTGATTTAAGTTTAAATGTTAGGGTATTGTTGGAAAGTTGTTAAAACACTCGTATACGATGAATTTATAGGTTTATTATTGATTTTGTTTTCAATGAAATATTTTCGGCGGTATGCACGCTGATTTGATATTTCTCTACTTAGTTCTTATGGTTTGGTAATAAATATTTTTTAAATATATTTATCTTAAACGCTTCGCTTTAAGATGTGAGGGGCTTACCCCTCTAGTTCAAAATCAAAAATAATATTACTGAACCTTATTCCGAAATCGTATGGAGTTATTTTTTCCGTAGAACCTAAAACATTAGACGTTCCTGGTTCATACGGAATGAAATAGAGGATAAAGGCTCTTTGTTCCCTTGAAAATCCAGAAGGCAATGTCTTATATGATATAAACTCGTCTAAAGGTGATATATTAGTAGAATAAGGTTTACATTCATCCAAGTTTAATGTAATAGTTAATGGGCTATCTGCATACAATGCAATTTCACTTTCTAAATTTTCAATTAACGTCGTTTTTGTGCTATAATTAGTTTGTAAATATTCTTGAAAACCTGTAAATCCCACTCCCCAAAGCATAACATCTTTTTCTGAGGATATTGTGAATGTAATGGAATTAAGGACTGTTCCTATATTTCTATAAAAGCGTAATGCTACGTAATCAAAATCATTGAACAATCCATCTCCTCCTGCTAGAGCAATATTAACATCTTCAGTTGCTATTTTTGAAGATGACGTATTACCGTAATACCTATGAGCTTCTACTGTACTTTCGATGTATTGGTAGTATTGGTTTGATTCCTTTTCTTCTTCTGAATATCCATCTCCATCACATGCAGATAAGGATAGGATAGCACATATTGATAATGCTAAAGTTAAGATTTTTTTCATAATATAGTCCTCATTTCTTTGAAATAATAAATATATTTTACAATATAATGTGTTAAATAACAATAAAATGTGTTTTATTTTGTAATGTATTTTTGATTTTGAAGTTCTTTATTAGAATATTGTTTTACATCTGCTTCGTTAATGAAATAAGATGGTAGTAGATTTTTCTTTTTACCGTAGATTAGTTGTGTTATTGAGTAGGAGATGTATAGTGCTTCTTTTG
>JAWXUF010000071.1:0-2931 GCA_044432865.1 bacterium
CAAGTAGTAATAGACTTTATAAATAAGATAATAAATAAGGAGAAAAAAGATGTTTAAGTTAATGAAGAACTCTTTAAGAGAGTACAAAATTTATGCAATATTAACACCACTAGTTGTATTACTAGAAGTGTTTATAGAAGTTTCATTACCAATGCTTGTTGCAAATATCACAAATGAATTTAATAAAGGTGGTATGGAAGTAAATAAATTAGTAATGTACGGATTAATATTACTTGCACTTGCTGGTACATCATTATGTCTAGGTGTTTTATCTGGAAGATTTAGTGCATTAGGTGCTACAGGTTTTGCTAAGAACTTAAGAAAAGATGTATATACAAATGTACAAAACTTTTCATTTAAAGATGTAGACCAATTTTCTAACTCAAGTTTAGTTACACGATTAACAACAGATATTACTAATATTCAAAATTCATATGCAATGATTACAAGAGTTGCAATAAGAGTACCAATGTTATTAATAATGAGTATTGTAATGGCATTTGTTGTATCACCAGAAATGGCAATGTACTTTGTAATTGTAATGCCAATAATGGCTGGTGGTTTATTATTAATTGTAAGTAGAGTATTCCCTCTATTTGATAGAATATTCCCTAAATATGATAAATTGAATAAATCTATTCAAGAAAATATTAAAGGTATTAGAGTTGTTAAAACATTCTCTACTGAAGATAAAGAAAGAAGTAATTTTGAAGAAAAAGCACGTGATATCCAAAGAGATTTTACTAAAGCAGAAAAAATTATTTCTCTAAACTCACCATTAATGTCATTCTCAATGTTTGCAATCCAAATGCTTATTTATGGATTTGGTTCTAAATTAATTGTTGAATCATTTGAAGTAGAGTTAGCTCAAGGTGATTTATCTGCATTATTAACATATAGTACTACAATGCTTATGGCATTAATGATGTTAATGATGGTATTCGCTATGATATCTATTTCAAGAACAAACTGTAAACGTGTATTAGAAGTTATTGAATATGTCCCAACAATGGAAGATCACAATGAAGTAACAGAAGTTAAATCAGGAGAAATAGAATTTAAAAAGGTAAACTTTAGATATAAAGATTCTTCAGAAAAAAATACATTAGATAATTTCAATATCCATATTAAAGCTGGATTACAAATTGGTATTATTGGTGGTACTGGTTCTGGTAAATCATCATTCGTTAATTTAATTCCTAGATTATACGATATTAATGAAGGTGAATTATTAATTGGTGGAGTAAGTGTATCTGATTATAATTTAGAAGCACTAAGAGACCAAGTAGCAGTAGTGTTACAAAAAAATGTATTATTTAGTGGAACTATTAGAGAAAATTTAAAATGGGGAAATGAAAATGCAACTGATGAAGAAATCATGGAAGCATGCGATAACGCATGTTGTACTGAATTCCTTAAAAAGTTCCCTGATGGTTTAGATACAATGATCGAACAAGGTGGTATGAATGTATCTGGTGGACAAAAACAACGTTTATGTATCGCAAGAGCATTACTTAAAAATCCAAAAATTATTATTTTAGATGATTCAACATCAGCTGTAGATACTAAAACAGATATGATGATTAATGATGCATTTAAACAAAACTTAAAAGATACTACAAAATTAATTATCTCTCAAAGAATTTCATCAATTGAAAAATGTGATTCAATTATTGTATTAGATGAAGGTAAAATCACTGGATTTGACACTCATGCTAATTTAATTAAAAACAATGTAATTTATAAAGAAATTTATGATGTACAAATGCAAAACAAATCTACTGATGATACAGTAGAAGCGAAAGGAGATGAAACTAATGAATAAAGGACCTATGGGACCTAGAGGTGCAGGTAAGAAAGCACCTAAAGGAGCTTTAAAGAAAGTTATTCAGTATTTAGCAAAACGTAACAAACCACAATTAATTATTGTAGCAATATGTTTAGCTGTTTCAGCAATGGTTTCATCATCATCTGGTATTTTCGTACAAAGAATTATGAATGATGTTATAGTTGAAGGATTAAAATTAGAATCATTTGATGCTGTATCAGGTACATTAACAACGTTATTAATTATTATTGGTAGCTTAGCAACACTTAGTGTTATTGCTTCATTAACTTATACAAGAATTATGGCTGGATTAACTCAAAAGGTTATGTACGAATTAAGATGTGAAATGTTTAATAAAATGCAATCTTTACCAGTTAAGTATTTTGATCAAAATCCACATGGTGATATCATGAGTGCTTATACAAATGATATTGATGCTTTAAGACAATTCTTATCACAAACATTAGTAGCATTAATTACAACAAGTATTACAATATGTTTCGTTTTAAGTTCTATGTTATATTCAAGTTTTATACTAACAGGAATTGTTATTTTTGGGGTAGTGATAATTTTTACGTTCACTAAAAAAATCGCACAGTCAATGGGTAAATTCTTTGGTAAACAACAACATAACATGGGTGAATTAGAAGGTTTTGTTGAAGAAATGATGGAAGGACAAAGAGTTGTTAAAGTATTTAATTACGAAGACAAAGCGATGTCTAGATTTGATGAATTAAATGAAAAATTACAATCATCTTCAGCAGAAGCAAACAAAAGAGGAAATATCTTAATGCCTGTTTTAAATAATATGGGTAATTTAATTTATATAACAGTAGTTATTGTTGGTAGTTTAATGATTACTTATAACATTCCAAATATTTCAATTGGTTATTTCTTCTCAAGTAACTTAGAAATTGCTGCAGTAGTAGCAGGATTTATTTTAATGGCTAAACAATTAACAAGTGCTATTTCTCAAATATCACAACAATTACCAATGTTTGGTATGGCATTAGCTGGTTCTAAACGTATCTTTGATTTAATTGAAGAAGCACCAGAAACAGATGATGGTTATGTAACTATGGTTAAAGGTTATATGGAAAATG
>JAWXUF010000072.1:0-2670 GCA_044432865.1 bacterium
AAGAAATCAATGAATTGTTAAATAAAATAGAATTAGAAATTGGGAGTAATTATACTCCTAATTCTAATTTAATTTTAAGAGTTTTAAATAATGATTTAGATAAAGTTAAAGTTATTTGGTTAGGTCAAGATCCATATTTTCAAGAAGGTGTAGCAACAGGAAGAAGTTTTGAACCAAGTGATGTTACATCATGGTTTGATAAGTATTCTCAAGTTTCCCTTAAAAACATTGTTAGGGGGATATACAAAGCTTACAACAATGAATTTATCACTTATACTGAAATTAAAAAGTTGATAGCATATGATCAATTTGAATTGAAAAAACCAAAAGATTGGTTTGATTCGCTTGAAAGTCAGGGAGTTATGTTCCTTAATACTTATTTGACTTGTGAAATTGAAAATGCAAATTCACATAGAAAAATATGGAAAGAATTTAGTGTTAAATTATTTAATTATATTTATAATTATAATAAAGAAATTATATGGTTTTTATGGGGGAATGAAGCTGAATCTATTTTAGATATAGTTCCTGTTAAAAATTATAGTAGTAATCATCCTATGATGTGTAGTAATAAAAAAGAAAGAGACTTCCAATTTAATGAATGTTTTAAAAAAACAAAAGATATTATTAATTGGTTAGGTTAAGGAGAAACTTTATGAAGTTATTAGATTTGAAAAAATATATAGCAGAAGCTATTGGTACAATGGTATTAGTATTATTCGGTTGTGGTGTTGCTGTAGCAACAGGAGTGGATATAGTAGCTACATCACTTGCATTTGGTTTAACAATTGTTGCTATGGCATATTCAATTGGAAATATTTCAGGATGTCATATTAATCCTGCTGTTTCATTAGCAATGTTAATTACTAAAAAAATGAATGTTAAAGATTTTTCATTCTATGTATTATTTCAATTAATTGGTGCTGCAGTTGCATGTGCTTTATTATTAGTATTCTTTGGTAGTGATTGTGGATTTGGTGCAAATGCTGTTCAACCTGGATTAGTAGATTTAAGTGTATTACCATCATTAGTTTCAGGGTTAATTGCTGAAATCGTATTAACATTTACTTTTATTTTAGTAATATTAGGTGTAACATCAAGATCTGAAAATAAAAGTGTTGTTGGGATTGTAATTGGATTAGGATTAGTTTTAGTTCATTTATTAGGAATCGCATTAACTGGTACATCTGTAAACCCTGCTAGAAGTTTATTACCCGCTTTATTTGCTGGTGGAGAAGCTTTAACTCAAGTGTGGATATTTATTGTTGGACCATTAGTTGGTTCAGCATTAGCTGCTTTAGTTTATGTATTCTTCTTAGACAAAAAAGATAAAGAAGAAACACAAGAATAATATTTAATAAGAAGAACATTTGTTCTTCTTATTTTTTTCTATTATTTTATAAGAAAAAATGATATAATTGTAGATAAAGTAGGTGTTTATTATGAATTGTAAATTTATGAAAGAATGTGGTGGATGTAATCATTTAGGTATTACATACAAAGAAGAACTAAAATTAAAAAAAGATAATGTATTAAAATTATTAAAGAAAATTAATTATACAAAAGATATTGAAATAATTGGAAACAATCATGAATATCATTACCGTAACAAAGCGCAAATGGCTTTTAAATTATCTCAAACAAGAAATGTTGTTAGTGGAATATTCCAAGAGAAATCTAAAGATATTATTACTGTTGAAGATTGTCATATCCATGCTGAGGAAATTAATAAAGTATTAAGAAATGTTAATACAGCATTAACTAAATGTAAAATAGAGCCAGTAGGTAAATCAAAAAGAGGTTTAGTTAAATTCGTTTTAGTTAGATATGGATTTACTTCTAAACAAATAATGGTTGTATTAGTTACTAATAGTGATATTTTCCCAGGTAGAAGTAATTTCACTAAAGAGTTAATGAAATTGTCTCCAAACATAACTACTATAGTACAAAATGTTAATCCTAGAGATACTACTATAGTATTAGGAGAAAAAGAAAGAGTTTTATATGGTAGTGGATACATTGTTGATAAATTATGTGGATTAACTTTTAAAATTTCTCCTAAATCATTTTACCAAATAAATCCAATGCAAACAGAAGTGTTATATCAAACAGCAATTAATATGGCAAACATAAAACCTAATCAGTATGTAGTAGATGCATATAGTGGTATTGGTACAATTGGATTAACAGCAAGTAAACATGCTAAACAAGTATTATGTGTAGAAGCGAATAGAGATGCTGTAGCTGATGCTAAAGTTAATGCTAAGATGAATAAGATAACTAATGTTAGTTTTGTAGCTCAAGATTCTACTAAATTTCTTCAAGATTTAGCAGCAAATAAAAATAAAGTTGATGTTTTATTTATGGATCCACCTAGAAGTGGTTCTACATATCACTTTATTAAAGCTATTTCCGATTTAAAGATCCCTAATGTTGTTTATGTTTCTTGTGATCCTGAAACTTTAGTAAGAGATTTAGAACATTTTATTAAATTTAATTATGAAATTAAAGAAATTAAATTAGTAGATATGTTTAGTAAGACAAGACATGTCGAATCCATAACGTGCATGACTCTTAAATAATTTTAAGAAAAACATATCAAATTTTTAATAAAAATAAAATTTAATTTAGTAAAAAGTATTAGTACTTGTAATAATATAAGTGAGCAAT